>DAIUCM010000164.1:0-9209 GCA_036846145.1 Bacteroidota bacterium | reverse complement strand
GAAACAATGCTCCGCCCTGCCAAACTTAGAGATTTTATTTCCAATAATTCAGATATACATTGGAGTATAAATCATTCTTTACCAAATTTACCTGAGCTTCAAAATAAATTAGAGAGCATCGTAGATTATGTACCAAAATCATCTACACTGTGGTTTAATAAACAGCGTGTTGAATATTTTCTAAATCAAACATCCGAACGTCATTTAAATAAAGTTTTAGAACATAAAAACACAGATAAATACAGCTACTTTACTGCCTTTAGAAGGGTAAGAAATGGTAAATCAATGGCAGAGATAAGGTTTGATGGAATTGCTGGATGTTTAAGAACACCAAAAGGGGGTAGCGCAAGACAAATGCTTGTAGAAGTTGGCAAAGGAGAAATAAATATTCGTTTATTAACTCCACGAGAATGTGCAAGACTTATGGGAGCTGATAATTTTAATATTACAGGTACTTCAAATGAAGCACTCTTCGGATTTGGTGATGCAGTCTGCGTACCTGTAGTGTCATGGATTACCGAAAATTACCTTAATAACGAGCTGCGCAATATAAAAAGCACAAAAACTTCCGCAACCAATTATGCAAAGACCGCCTAAAGCATTCATTGATTGGTATAATTCTCTCAATCAAGTTAAACAAAATAATGGGCCAGCCAGAGGCAGTATTGCTACTGCATTGGTTGTTCTTGGGCGTTTATTGGATAATTATAATTTGGACTTTGATAACCATGTGGCAAAAGGCGGTACACAAATAAAGGGTGCAAGTAGAGCTGCAGAAGCAAACGTGTTAAGTCTATTTGGCGAAGAAAGAATTTTCACTAAAGAAGGTGGAAGAACAAATAGAGGCGGTCCATCTGAAATAAAATCTTTGCTCTTGTCACTCAAAACGCTAAACCTTGAACTTGTAAGTGAAGAAGAGCGTAAAAATACGCTTTTATCAATGTTATCTTTTTTGGTTGAAAGAGTTAAGGACTATCATAACAGAGAAAAAGTAAAGTTAGTGTTTAACCCAACGCATTCTACATGGCATATCATTCATAATTTATTGGAATCAACTTTAAGTTCAGGGAAAGCTGGCTATATCGCACAACATTTAGTGGGTGCAAAATTGCAGCTTCGTTTTCCTGGAATAACTGTTTCGAATGAATCTGGAAGTACTGCAGATGTACAAACTCAACGACCAGGGGATTTCTTGATTGGGCATACAGCATTTCATGTAACTGTTGCTCCAATGCCACCGGTTTTTGATAAATGCTTACAGAATATTTCTTCGGGTTATAAGCCAGTCTTGTTAGTTCCTGATGGTAAGTTAATTGGAGCAAGGCAAATAGCGGAGCAGATTAGCAGAAACCAAATTGCGGTTGAATCTTTAGAGTCATTTATTTCACAAAATATTAATGAAATAGGTGTTTTTGATAAAGAAAGAATAACTACAAGCCTCCAAGATTTAATCCGAATATATAATGAGCGCATAGATGTTGTTGAAACCGACAAATCTTTAATGATAGAACTTCCTTCAAATTTACTTTAGTCTATGACTGACACTTTTTCAAAGTTGGAAAGAAGTGCAATCATGAAAAAAGTTAAAAGCAAAGGAAATAAGAGTACTGAGCAACGTCTAATACAAATATTTCAAGATAAGAATATTACTGGCTGGCGAAGAAATTACCCTGTAAAAGGTAAGCCAGATTTTGTCTTTCTTAAAAAGAAAATTGCTGTTTTTGCAGATGGTTGTTTCTGGCATGGTCATCATTGTAGAAATATTACTCCAAAGCAAAATCAGGAATATTGGGACAAAAAGCGTGAACGAAATATTCAGCGCGATATAAATATTACAAAATATTTTGAAAAGAGGGGATGGACTGTTTTGCGGTTTTGGGAATGTGATATTAAAAAAGGAATAATAGATTTAAGCACCTTAATTAGAACATAAATTCACCTTTAAAAAAATGCCCTACTCCCAAACCCTCGCCAACCGCATCCGCGAAAAACTTGCGCATCTGCCCAACATAGAAGAAAAAGCCATGATGGGCGGATTGGTTTTTATGTACAACGATAAAATGTTAGTCGGTATAATGCGCGATGAGCTGATGTGCCGCATAGATCCCCAACAACACGAAATGGCTGTAGAAAAGAACGGCTGCCGCACCATGGATTTCGGTAATCGCCCAACAAAACGCATGATGAGTGGCTATGTATTAATTGACGAAACAGGCATGAAAAACGATGCAGATTTCGATTACTGGATAAACCTTTCACTCGAGTATAATCCTAAAGCCAAATTCAGCAAAAAGAAGAAAAATGATTTGAAGATTTGAAAATATGCCAATTTGAAAACACTTATTTCGCCAGCTGTTGCCGCAACGATGAGCTAATTATTTTTTACTGATACTGGTTACTGAAAAAAAGCATTTAATGCAGCATGCTTATATGTAACCTCAATATCAATGTTTTACATTTAAAATAATTTGGTGTAATTAATTGCCAGATGAGAAAATATTACTAACATTGCTTTTTTCTCACTCACAATACTTATTTATACCATGAAAAAACTCACTCGCTTTAAAGCAATTAAATGGATTTTACCACTATGCTTTGCCTCATTTTTAAACATTAATAATGGCTATGCACAAAATTGCGGGCAATTGAAAAAAGGCGGTAAAATTGTGCTCGAGGTTAAAACTTATCCTTTAATACATGACAAGGTTGGTACAGATTTCTATACTTTGAAACCGGCCAAAAAGGTAGCCAAAGCAGAAGAATACAGCGCAGAACTGAACGCAGGAAAAGTAAATCCATCTGCCACTTACACAATGGAGTATGTTGTTACTGATGTAAATGCCAACGGCGAATATGAACTAAGTGCAGATTTTTATGGCACAACTTATAAAAGCTATGTTAATTGCCGAAACGATTCTATGTATATTATCCGCGCAAAAGGCTTGGTTTATTCTGTTTATCAGAAAGATACATTAGGGTTTGGAACCAAGGGAACACAAATTATTCCTTATAATTTAAAAACTGGCGATCTAACACCAGGTTATGTCGATGAAAGTATATTAACTTACAAAAATTCGGACATAAAGAAAACCGCATTTGCTTTGAGCGATGGCAGTTATAATGCTGTAAGCGGAACAGTTACTACGATAACTTATAGCGGTTACGTACCGGCAAAAATAGATTACAGCGTTAAGGGCAAAACCTTATATATTTATCAACCAGGTGTAGTAGTGGCAGAAGAAGACATTACAGTTGGAGGAAAAAAGTATAAAACCTATAAGCTGAGAACAGAAATATGGATGAAAAACGATACTAAAGGCGAAACAAAAGTAGAGCTCGATAACTGGTTTGCAGACCCAAAATTCAACAAACAGATACATTCTCAATTACAAACCAGCGCCGATAAAGCTAATACTAATGTGAAAGCAAGAATGGATGAAATGCTCGGTACAAATAAAGCCGGTTATATTGTAACCTATAAAGAAGAATGGATAGCGCCGGGTTTGGGAGTGGTATTAACCAAAGCTTACGACCAATGGGGCTGCCTTATTTCTGAAACTACTTTAAAAGCAATAGAATAAGCACGTTCTGTTTTTGAACAATTCTAAGCATTTTTAAGAATACTAACATATGGAAACGCTATTTTTGTATATACTGAAATAGCGTTTTTTTATGTCCTACAAAAATACATTCATCAAAGTATCGGAAGATTGCCCGGTTTCCATAAGCGAAATACCAAAAGAAAAAGTCGGCAAAAAACCTGCGCATCTTATTCAGTACGAATTACTTACCAATAAGCCTTATACTTTTGATCATGAAAGCCTGATCTTCGAGGTTTATCTACAGCATAAAAATATCCCGAAGGAAATTACAGCGCAGGAAAAGCAGGAAATGTGGCAGCAGATGTTCTCGAAAGGGCATCCGTGCATGCGCGCATCGGCATTGGTAAAACGCTATGGTTTCGGCGCGCATTATAACGATGAAGGTAAAATTGCTATTTACCCAGTTGAATCCGCCGCATATAAGGAACTGTTGGAAAATGCTTCGGTAAAGAAATTACCGGGCATGAAATCTAAAAGATAGGCTTCGTAAGGCCCATTTTACAATTCAAGCATTTTAGGTATGCAGCCTGTACGCCGTGGGAAATGTATTGAAATAGAACAAATTTCAGCAGATTATAAATTTTTTGCAGAAATTGTAAGTTTACTTGACAGGAACCCATCCTCCCGATGAAAATATTAATCATTAATCCGCCACATCAATCTATCGGCAGCAGAATGCCGCGCGAGCAATTGCCTCCGCTCGGCCTGCTTTCCATTGGCGGCCCGCTGATTGATGCCGGGCATGAAGTTAAATTGCTGGATGCTGAATTCGGCCCAATGAAATTTCCGGCAATTGTAGAAAAAGCGCTTCAGTATAATCCACATGCTGTTTTACTCGGCCATTCGGGCTCAACTTCCGCGCAGCCAATTATTAACGATATTACAAAACTGGTCCGCGAAGAAAATCCTGAAATAAAAATAATTATCGGCGGCGTTTTCCCAACGTATCACTGGCAGGAAATCCTGGAGAAAAATCTGCAGATAGATTATATTGTTTGCGGTGAAGGCGAGGCTATTGCACTGGAGCTGGTTGCAGCGCTGGAGAACAATTTACCGCTGGAAAATATAAAAGGCCTGGCGTACAGAAAAAATGGTATTGCCATTAAAACTGCGCCTGCCGAAAACATCAAAAACCTGGATGATTACCGTGTCGGCTGGGAATTAATGGAAGGCTATAACTATACGTATTGGGGAAAAAGAAAGGCAGTCGTAATTCAATTTTCAAGAGGTTGCCCTTATCCTTGCACGTATTGCGGGCAGAGCCTGTTCTGGAAAAAATGGCGCTACAGGGATCCGCAAAAGCTGGCCGATGAAATGGAATGGCTTCATAAAAAATATGGCGTTTTGGTTTTTAATTTCGCTGATGAAAATCCATCTTCCAACCCAAAAGCCTGGCGGCAGTTTTTAGAGGCGCTGGTTGCCAAAAACCTGAAACTGATTTTAGTAGGCTCCATACGTGCAGATAATATTGTGCGCGATGCTGATTTTCTACACTTGTACAAAAAAGCTGGTTTCGAAAGATTTTTACTGGGTATAGAAAATTATGATGAAGTGGTTTTAGCGAAGATCAAAAAAGCAGGAACAGTTTCCAAAGACAAAGAAGCCATACAGCTTTTGCGCAAGCACAACATCCTTTCCATGGCTACGTATGTGGTTGGTTTCGGTGAGGAAAAAACCCGCGATTTTTATAACAGCTTAAAGCAATTGCTCTCTTACGATCCGGACCAGGTGCAGCTTCTGTACGTAACGCCGCATAAATGGACTCCGTATTTTGATGAGGTTAAAAACAAGGAAATAATACTTACAGATCAGCGAAAATGGGACTATAAACACCAGGTAATTTCCACACAATATTTACAGCCCTGGTTAGTAATTTTATATGTTAAACTCATAGAAGTAATTATGCAAACAAGGCCAAGCGCCCTGATGCGATTATTCTTCCATAAAGAAGCAAGATTAAGAAGCGCCATGCGCTGGTACACAAGAATTGGCAGAAGGGTTTGGTTTCACGAGTTGTACCAGTTTTTCTTCGTAACCAAGCTGGCGAAAACCAAGGTAAAAATGAGTGAGTTCTGGCAATAAAAATCGCATACGTTTTATTTTTTTTGCAACGCTAAAAACTTTGATAAATTAAGCGTATTTGCTTGCGGAAGTATTTTTTCGGTCAATTAAATATAGAAAATGTACCGGCGAAAAATCACTTCACATGAATATTTACAGCAAAAATGCTTGCATGTTAAATATAAATACATCACTTATATTTAAAGAACTTGTAATTTTGTAAGTATCAATTCTGAAGTCGAAATACTTTAATTTATCAATAGTTCAAAGTCTCGCTTCGCTAAAGAGCTGAACCACCATGAAGCCATTTTCAAATTATTTGGGTGCTTGAGTATTAAATAATATTTGCATAAAATGCTGGTTTGTGTGCCACGAAACCAGGTAGAATTGCTTTGAAGCTCCGTGACCTGTAGCTCACAGGATACTCATAAACTGAGTATTTCATTTTATAATGATATGTATTAGGGCCAATTTAGTTTAAACAAGATTTTCACTGCTCAAGAAGTCATTTGCCCTTTGCTTTAGCATTGGGCATCCTAATTTTATAAACTTGAATTCCAAAGCGCACGAAATTTTACTTGTACGCCACAATAAGCGTGATCATATTTTAAACCTTGGCCTATAATCAGAGCAATTATTCCATTTATGCTTCGTGGAAAAAAGCTTCGCGAAGGCTTTGCCAACTTACAGGCTTGCAGTTCTTCCGCCATCAACAGGTAAATTTATACCATTGATGTAAGCTGCTGCCGGGCTTGCTAAAAAAGCTACTGCGTTGGCTACTTCTTCCGGTAAAGCAAAGCGGCCTGCAGGTATCTCTTTCAACATGTGCTGCTCCACTTCATCAAGCGGCATTTCTGCCTTGGCCGATTTATTCCGGATAATAGATTGTAAACGACCCGTATAAGTAGCGCCGGGCAATACATTATTTACCGTTATGCCATGTTTTGCAACCTCAAGCGATAAAGTTTTTGCCCAGTTTGCAACAGCCGCCCTTATGGTATTGCTTACGCCAAGGCCCGGTATAGGCTGTTTTACCGATGTGCTGATAATATTGATAATGCGCCCGTAACCTTGCTGCTGCATGCCCGGTAAAACTGCCTGTGTAAGTATATGGTTACAAATTAAGTGCTGGTTAAAAGCCGCCAGGAATTGCTCTTCGGTAGCTTCGGAAGCTGGTCCCGGTGCAGGGCCACCTGTATTGTTTATCAGTATATGTATTTTAAGATCGTCTTTAAGCAATTGCTGTATTTGTTGCTTTAAAGTTTCAGGCTCAGCATAATCCGCAACCAATATCTGGTGCTGCTGGCCCTGTGTGGCAGGTAATTCGGCTTGTACCTGCTCAAGTGCATGCTGGTTACGCGCCAGCAATATTACATGGGCGCCGAGCGATGCCAGTACCTGTGCCGTGGCGCGGCCGATACCTTGCGAGCTGCCGCCAACCAGCGCCGTTTTTCCTGTAAAATTCAAATCCATATATAGTAATGCTAAAAAATGGTTTATAAGGCCTGGTGTAACTTACTCAAGGCCTAATTCACTGCAAAGTAACAGCAAAATTTTAACTATTTGCCACTTGGCGGACTGTTATGCATATAGCACAGCTGCCCAAAAATGCTTTGTTAAATAAATAGAAAAGCGGATTTATGGTTTGGGTAGCGTAAAATAGAAAGTGCTGCCACCGCTGGCCTGTTCAGATGATGATACCCAGATGTTACCGCCATGCAGGGTTACAATTTTTTTGCATATGGCCAGCCCGATACCGCTTCCTGTATATTCGTTACGGCTGTGCAGGCGCTGGAATATCTTGAAAATACGCTCATAATGATTTATCTGAATGCCTATGCCATTATCGGTAACTGCAAATATCCACTCGTTGCCGTTATCATGCGCCGAAATATGTATATGTGGCGTAACGGTGGGTGCTACAAATTTCAGGGCATTGCTTAGCAGGTGCTCAAGCAATACCAGGAATTCTTTCGGATCTGCCTGTATTTCAGGTAATGTATCTGTAGTGATCTGTGCGTTGCGTGCCAGTACCTGGCCCTCAATTTTAAAGAGGACATTTTTAACGGCAATGTTTGTGTTTATGGTTTGCAGCTGCCTTGTAGTATTATCAAGTTCATTATACAGCAGCAGGTCGTAAATAATCTGCTGCATACGCTGTGCGCCTTCAGTAGCAAAGGTCATGAATTCGCGTGCTTCTTCATCGAGCGTATGTATTAATTTACGTTCCAGCAGTTGCGTATAGGATACAACCATGCGTAATGGCTCCTGCAAATCGTGCGATGAAATATAGGCGAATTGTTCCAGCTGCTCGTTCTTCTGCTGTAATGTGTTTACAATATTTTCAAGTTCCTGAAGATTTTCCTGTAGCTGCAGGGCCATTTTTTTCTGATCGTAAATATCATTAACTATAATAAGTACTTCATCTACCGGCTTATTGGGCTGCACCAGCGGCTGCACTATTACATTATAGTATAAGTTCCTAACCTTGCTTTTAAACTCAAATGTACTTGGCCTGCCTTCCAAGCCTATAGTATAATGCTTGTGCAGCAATTCATATACTTCCAGGCCGGCAGATAGCTCGCTGAGGCTTTTACCTTCTACCTGCTCTTTGGTCCAGCCCAGCGTTTGCAGCAGTTCGCCCTCGGCCATGGTAAAAATCATATCGCGGTTAAGCACCAGCAACATACCGCGCGGGATATTCTGCGCTACGGTGCGGTACATTTTCTGGCTGCGGGCAAGCTCTTCTTCAATTCTTTTACGCTCGCTGATGTCTCTTCCTTCAGCAATCAGGTACATTACATTGCCATCATCATCGTTAATTGCCTTCAGCGAAAAATCTATGCAGTAAATTTTGCCGTCGCCGCCACGCACCTGGGTTTCATAGCGTACAAAATTATTGGCTGCGGCGCTGCGAATGCCGGCCCTAAGGCGCATCGGGTAGTTATCGGGTACATCCCACCAGGCGGCTTCCCAAATTGGTTTGCCCTGGGCATCTTCAAAATTAATACCACCAAAGCTAAGTGCTGTTTTATTCACCTGCAGCATAATACCATCGGGCGAAAGCAATGCAGTGAGATGATAAGTATTATCGAAAATAGCTTTAAAAAGTGCTTCGGTACGCTGTTTTTCTTCCTGCGCTTTTTTCTGCGAGGTAATATCTTTAAATACAGCCAGTACTTGCTGGTTGTCACCTGGCAGCATGCGTATTTCGTACCATTTCTGCATATTGGGTACCTGTACAAAATACTCCATCTGGCGCATGCTGCGGCCCTCGGCTACATTTTTTAAGGCTTTTGAGATGGATACCGAATCCTGGCTGAGGAAAGTATTTTCCACTTTTTTGCCAAGCAGGTCATAATTGTTCCACACAGGATCTGCATAACGGCCGACACGGAGGCTGAGAATGCGCCCTGTTTCAGATATTTTAAACATAACATCTGCTGACGCTTCAACTACGGCCTCAAGTTCCGTGGTGCTGATATATTCTTTATCTGATATATATGACATGCCTTTTTCTCCCTGATGCGTATGCTCCAATAACAA
>DAIUCM010000163.1:0-9328 GCA_036846145.1 Bacteroidota bacterium | reverse complement strand
GCCATTAATTACGTATGTAAGGTTTTGGAATAAGAATGGAATATTTTCGAGTAATTATTTTTCAATTTGCACAAAGGTTAAGCGTTCACTCATTCCGCTTTAATATTTTAATAGGTACACCGGGGTTAAGATTACTTTTTTAACATGAAATTTTTAAATGTATTGCTTGTAGATAACATGCCGCAAAACCTGCCGGCATTACAGGCGCTTATACATGATGATGATGAAATAAAAATACACCTTGCCGCGAGCCAGAACGAAGCCCTTAAAATTATTTGGCAGGAAGAAATTGCGCTTGCCCTGGTTGAGCTGCAAACCGCAGACCTGCAGGGCGAGGAGTTTATACAGGTAGTGCAAAACAGCCGCAAGGCCAGGCATACAAAAGTAATTTTTGTTACCGCCTTAAATTCCGATTATAAAAAACTGGCCGGTAAGTTTCCTGCTTCAGCGGTAGATTTTCTTTTTAAGCCGTTTGACAGTGCAAATGCGCAGCAAAAAATTAAAATGCTGCTTGATAACTGCCGTAAACAGGCCGAAACCGAAACTAAAAATACACTGCTTAAAGCCGCTGCGGAAACAATTGCAAATTCGGCCAATATAATTTGCACACTGTGCGATACAAGCTTTTATATTACGGCAGTAAACCCGGCGGTTGAACGTATTTTGGGGAAAGCGCCGCAGGCGTGCCTCGGCAAGCCGTTTTACGAGCTGGCCGAGTTTGGTGAAAACTCTATTACATACAGCAAATTAAATGAAATACTAAGCGCCGGCAACGAAGCATTTACCTTTGAAGATATTTTTCTGAACCAGGCTGGTGAACGGGTTTCGCTTGAATGCAACGCCATATATAACAATGGCCAAATATACCTTAACCTGCATGATACCACGCGCAAACGTACAGAAACGGATAATATTTTAGCCTTAAAGGAGCAGGCCGAGGAATTGCGAAGAACAAAGGAAACCATGTTTGCCAATGTTATACACGAAATTCGTACGCCCGTTACCGGCATTATCGAAATTCTGCAGCTGCTAACTGATACTAAGCTGGACGCCCGGCAAAAAGAGCTTCTGCACATAGCATCGTTAAATTCGGAAGCATTGCTTAGCCTGGTGAACGATGTACTTGATATTTCCAAGATAGAGGCTGGCAAATTCAGCATACGCCAAACCGAGGTAAACCTGCACAGCCTTGTACGAGGCGTTATAAGTTTACTTAGCATACGCGCAGAAAAAAAGAAACTGAAGCTTTTTAGTGAGCATGATGCCGATACACCTGAGTTTATTTTTGCAGACGGCCTGAGGCTGAACCAGATCTTAATGAACCTGCTAAGCAATGCCATAAAATTTACCAGCAGCGGCTATGTACAGCTTTCGCTCAGGGTACTGCGAAGAAATGAGAACCGCGTACAGCTGGAGTTTAATGTTACGGATACCGGCATTGGCATTGCGCAGGAAAAGCTGCCAAGTATTTTCGAATCGTTTTCGCAGGCAGATGAAGATACAACAGAAAAATTTGGCGGTACCGGCCTGGGGCTGGCCATTGTAAAACAGCTTGCTGACCTGATGGGCGGCGAGCTCACAGTAAAAAGCGCAGTTAGCCAGGGCACTACATTTACCTTTGTTAACTGGTACGAAGTAATAACACCGGCAAAAAAACCGGCAGAGGCCAATCATAAAATCGTTCAGTTCAAGCCGTTTCATAACCCAAAAGTATTACTGGTAGAAGATAATGAGCTGAACCAGATGGCGATTGATATACTTGTGAAAAAATGGAGCGTAAAGCTGGACCATGCCATTAACGGCAAAGAAGCCATAGAAATGCTTAAGAATAATGATTACAAGCTTATTTTAATGGATACGCAAATGCCCGAAATGAATGGATATGAAGCTGCTTCAGCAATAAGAAATGGCGCCGTACCAGGTAAGGATGATATTCCTATTATTTCAGTATCGGCCAATATAAGCGAGGATGAGCAAAAACAAGCTATTAACGCCGGCATGAATGAAGTAATTGAAAAACCGGTTAAAGCTGCCGAGCTGTATGATAAAATGAAAACTTTTCTTGAGGGCTGATTTTAGTTCTCGGTAGTTTGAAATTATAAGCTAAAATCCGCGAAATTACACAATATGCAGAACAAACTCTAAGGCTTCCACTTACTTGCAAACCATTTTTCAGCGATACTATATATGTAATTTATTGAAAGTAATACCAATATAGAATGAAAAATTCGTAAAAAGGGTTTACTGAAAAACCATCAGAACTTTCATGTAGATCATTTCAACTCATATTTTTGCCCTCTGAAGCCGGGCGGGCTTCTCCTTTTTTCTTGATAAAAAAAGAGTAAAAAATCAAGGCTGTAAATTATAATGCTAAAAACAGTTTTAAAGCATATTCCACCCGCAACAGTAGCCGCCAGTTCGTTTTATGCTGGTTGTCCTTTTGCGTTGGCTCGCCTGTTGCTTTGTAAGTTAATTCAGCGTTAATTTACAATTTATCATTCACAATTCACCATTTGCATTTATGCTTTAAACCTGTTTTCTTAACGCTTATAATTTAAGGCCGTCATAACCATTTGAACCTGATTAATAATGCATGGTTATTAATTAACTACTCAAAAAAAGTTTGCTTTTCCGGTGAAGAATTATTGCATATAAACCTGTAAATAAGACACATAACATTTTTTTCAGTAAGCCCTAAATAATGCTGGTTTGTGTGCCACGAAACCAGGGAGTATCGCTGCGAAGCTCCGTGGCCTGTGGCTCACAGGACACTTTCAAATGCGCATAATTTATTTTATATTGGTGTAAATAAAACTATATCTTAATTACAGAGCTAACATTTGTGTATAATTTGAAGCAGCAGTCTGAACCATCACCGACCAACAATACAGCACATTAAACAAGCCGAATGGTGTTACAAGCCTAAAGTGCCGGAGATCTCCTCTATTTTAAGCCGTTCTTCTTCACTGATATCCTGTGAGCTATCGGCCGTGCGCCACATCATTTCAAAAATTGCGTTACGCTCATTAAGGCTGTTATGCAGCTGCTCGCGCAAAGCGTCCAGGAACTGACTTTGCCATTCATCCAGGTGCCTGAGAATATAATTTACCTCGGTAAAGTACTCTTTTGTAAGCGTTGCACTGGCCATAACATTTATTCCATCTTCCATATACCCTTCGGTTAAAACTTCAGGCAGCTCGCGCATAAAACTTTTCTCCTTACGATCTATTTTACCATCTGCGTAAGCAACAAGTATCGAAGGGAAAGTATAAACCAGTACAGCGAACTGGTCTTCCGTCATTTTAATTTTACGCTGAGCAAGATAATCGTTCTTAAGATCGAGCAATTTTTGCGAATACATATATATGTTTTAAATTTCTCCTATAACGAGTTTGCTTAATTATGGTTGTGCGGCAGGCAAATTAACAACTTATATTTATGCCTTCGGTTAGTAAAAATACAAAAAAATTCAGATATGCAAACCTCTCAAATAAAAAAATGCCTTGTTCTGATCAGCTGAACAAAGCATTTTTTTAATACTGCCTATATGGCCGTACTGCCCTCAAATATTAATTTTCTTGCTTTTTTTATCGAAAGACAACAGCAGCGCCGGAATAAGGATAATGTTTGTAAACATGGCGCAAAGTATGGTAATAGATGTTAATGCGCCTAAGGCAATGGTACTTCCGAAGCTTGAAAAACAAAAAATACCGAAACCGAAGAACAGTACAAAAGATGTATAAATAATGCTGGAGCCGGTTTGGTTAAGCGCGTAAGTTATGGTTTTGGAAATATCCCAGTTGTGCAGCATAAGATCCTGCCTGTATGTTACCAGGAAATGGAATGAAGCATCAACCGCAATACCAAATGCAATACTAAATACCAATACGGTTGAAGGTTTTAAGGGAATATCAAAAAAGCCCATGATGCCGGCAGTAATCAAAATAGCCAGTATATTGGGAATAAGTGTAATTACCACCAGCCTTACCGATGGGAACAGGAACGAAATAACTACAATAATTAGTAAAATGGCAGAAATCAGGCTGCTCGCAAGACCTTCTACAAGATAATCGCCGCCTTTTAAAAACACAATGCTAAAACCGGTAAACCTGTAGTCGATTTCATTCTTACCAAAAATTTCGTTTATATCTTTATCCAGCTTGTTTCTGATTTCGGCAACCCGTATCGAGCCGGCATCGGCCATTTTTGCTGTAATACGCGCCACCTGGAAACCGGTATCCACCACCGAAAGGTTAAGATTACCTCCTTTGCCCATTTCCATTCCTTTTAAATACGAACGCATAAAGCTAAGCTCGCGCATACTTGGCAGCGAATAACGTGATGTACTGCCATTATAAAACGCCTGGCGCGCATATTTCCCCACATCCGCAACCGACATAGATCCCGAAAACTCAGGTATAGCTTCTATACTATCCTGCAGCTGCGCAATTTTACCAAGCATTTCGGTATTCATTACACCATTCCTGTTACGGGTATCAATAGTTATTTCAAATGGCATCAAACCACGGAAATTCTCCTCAAAAAACGCCAGGTCCTTGCTTAGCAGGTCATCATCCGGCACATCATCCATCACATAACCTAATGCGTTTAGCCTGGTTAAGCCTATAGCTGCCACAACTGCTATAATTACCGAAACCGTATAAAGCGATTTGCGGCGTTTGTGCACCAGCCAGTTTATGCCGTTTACAAAAATGTTCATAAAGCGGTTATCCAGGTATTTGGTTTGCTTTACAGATGGCTCCGGCAAAAAGCTGAAGATAATGGGCATTAATATTATGGTAGCAAAATAGGCCGAAGTAATCATAAGGAAAGCCACAACGCCAAACTCCTTCATAATAGGGCTATCTACAAAATAAAGTACGCCGAAACCTATGGCAGTAGTTACATTATTAAGAAAAATTACCCGCGCAATATTCTGCATCATACGTACTATAGCTACATATTTATTATTGTACTTTTTAAACTCGGTATGGTAGCGGTTTAAAAAATAAATAAAATTGGGTACGGCAATAATTACAATAAGCGGCGGTATAAGGCCGGTTAGCAGGGTAAGTTTATAACCCAGCAGCACTATAAAACCCAGCGTCCATATAATAACTATGGAAATAATAGCTAAAGGAAAAATTACATTATAAACCGATCGGAAAAATATGAGTAGAATTAATGAAGTTACCAGTACAGATATAATGAGGAACAAATTAAGCTCCTGCTGTATTTTGGTGGCGAAAATAGTACGTACATAAGGCAGGCCCGAGTAATGCAGCTGTATGTTTTGCTGCTGCGCGAAATGCTTTCCTTTACTTTCTATCTCATCAATTAACGAAAACCTGTTTTTAGATTTTAAGGTGTTAATATCCAGCTTTACAGCCATTAAGGTTGCGCCGGTGCTATCGTTATAAAAAAGGCCATCATAAAACGGAAGATCCAAAAATGCGGCCTTTAAGCTATCGGTTTGCTGCTGGGTTTGCAACGGGCCGGTAATAAACGGCTTCAGCACAAAGGTTCGTAAAGCGGTATCTTTCTGTAACGATACAAGGCTGGCGACAGATGCTATTGATTTTACACCGTTTATGGTTTTAAGCTCATTGCCCAGCTGGTACCAGGCGTTAAAAATTTCTTTCCGGAAAACATCTTTATCGCTGAAACCAATAATTACAAGGTCAACATCTTCGCCGAACTGTTTTTTAAAATTCTGGTAATACTCGTAATCCGGATCGGTAACCGGTATTACCTGGGGGAAATTATAGTCCAGTGAAACCTCCCGCGCCTTATAACCCATAATGGCTGTTACAGCAATGATGGCAGCCAGAAACCATATTCTGTTTCGTATAATGAAGCCCGTAATCTTAGCCCACATTCCCTTCCATATATATAAGCTTGCAAAAATAGTTAAAAGGATTTAAAAAATACGGAATACACTACTACCCTATTGTTTTGTAATTTTGCATGGTATTTTATTAAGTTTTTGCTGGCTGCACATAGTTGCCATTCTTCTTTGTACCTTTACATTTACGCATGAAAAGCATTTTGAAGCAAACCTATATATGGGCGCTTGTGGTAATTTTTGCCGCCTGCACCACTGTAACCCAAACGCAGCTCACCGAAAAAAAAACACAGCAGTACCCCGTAAACAACACCATTGCGGAAGATAAAGAAACCGCCGAATTCATAAAACCTTATAAAGATAGCCTGGATAAAATAATGAACCGTGTGCTTGGCGTAAGTGCGCAACGTATGGATAAAGGCCAGCCCGAAAGCGAACTGGGTAATTTTGTATCGGACCTTATTCTGGAATATGTAAATACGGTAATTAGCCAGGATTCGTCCATACTTACAGGCGCAGATATTGCTTTTTTCAATAACGGTGGTTTCAGAAATCCGCTACCGCAGGGAAATATTACCGTACAACATGTTTATGAGCTGATGCCTTTTGATAATGAACTGGTGATTCTTGAAATGCCGGGAAAGCAGGTAAACGAGCTGATGAAATTTATTGCCGCAAGTGGTGGAATTCCTGTTTCGGGCATGAAAATGGAAATACGAAAGCATTTTCCGGCCAATATATATATAGGTAAAGAAAAATTCGACAGCACAAAAACGTACCGTATTGTAACCAGCGATTACCTGGCTAATGGCGGCGATAAATTTTTCTTCCTGCAAGATAAAAATGTAAAACGCACCGACCTCAACATTAAACTCAGAGATGCAATACTCGCTTATATTCCTGTAAAAGCAAAAACAAAACACCCGTTAAAAGCTGAAAAAGATGGCAGAATCCGTATTGTGGAATAGGCGTAATTTTATAAAAGCTGCATTCGGCACGGCCGGTTACCTGGTTGTACAGGGTACGCCGCTTAAAGCTTTCGCGAAGGAAGAAACCGTAAAAATCACTATTTTACACACCAACGATGTTCACAGCCGTATAGAGCCCTTCCCTATGGATGGCAGCCGCAATGCCGGCTCAGGCGGCTTTGCGCGCAGGGCAACGCTGGTGGAGCAGATCCGCAAGGAAGAAAAAAATGTTTTGCTTTTAGATGCGGGCGATATGTGGCAGGGCACACCGTATTTCAACTTTTTTGGCGGCTCGCTGGAATATAAGCTTATGAGTGAAATGGGCTACGATGCGGCTACAATTGGCAACCACGATTTTGATATAGGCCTGGAAGGATTATTAAAACAAATGCCTAATGCTTCATTCCCTTTGATATCATCTAATTACGATTTCAGCAACACCATACTGGCCGGAAAAGTATTAAAAAATAAAATTTTTAAGCAACAAGGCGTTAAAATCGGCGTTTACGGTTTGGGTATAGAGTTAGATGGCCTTGTGCCAAAATCGCTATACCAGGAAACCATTTACAACGACCCTTTGAACGAAGCTTTGCAACAGGAAAAATACCTCGCCCAAGACCAGCAATGCGACCTGGTTATATGCCTCTCGCACCTGGGTTATAAGTATAAAGAAAATAAGGTGAGCGACCAGGTTTTAGCATCAAAAGTTAAATATACCGATTTGATTATTGGCGGCCATACGCATACCTTTATGCCTGAACCTGAACGGGTTGCGAACGCCGCTGGAAAAGAAACGCTAATTTTCCAGGTAGGGTTCGCAGGTATTAACCTGGGCCGTGTTGATTATGTCTTAAACAAAAAAACACGCAAAAAACTGGGCTTCGGCAACCCTGTAAAAATTTCTTAAAATTCAATGCATAAAAAAGAATTTTGAAAGAATTTTTTACTCAAATTTACAGGTCCTAAGACATTACAAGGAGCAGCACTTTTTATGAGTTTAACATATACACAAGTTTGGGAAAATTGTCTGGATATAATTCGCGATAATGTAAACCTGCAGAGTTTTAAAACATGGTTTGCGCCCATTAAGCCGGTAAGCCTTGAGGGTAAAGTGCTCACAATACAAGTGCCCAGCCTTTTCTTTTACGAGTGGCTGGAGGAGCATTACGTAACACTGCTGAAAAAAATAATAAAAAAAGAGCTTGGCCCGGGCGCAAAGCTGGAGTATAATATTATTGTAGAGAACAGCAGCGGCGGCACAAAACCGCATACTATAAATATACCTACACAGCGCAGTAAAAGCGAAGATGAAGGCGATGCCACTATACCCGAGAACATGGCCGGTATTCGAAACCCGTTTGTAATTCCCGGCATTAAAAAAATGCAGGTAGATTCGCAGCTGAATCCGAGCCTTACCTTTACTACTTATATAGAAGGCGAATGCAACCGTTTGGCGCGCTCTGCCGGCCAGGCAGTTTCATCGCGCCCCGGCGGCACATCTTTTAATCCGCTGTTTATATATGGTGGTGTTGGATTAGGCAAAACGCACCTTGCGCAAGCCATTGGCAACCAGGTTCGCGAAAGCTTTAAAACAAAATCGGTACTGTATGTAACTTCCGAGAAGTTTACCAACCAGTTTATTGAGGCCATAAAAACCAACTCGCTTAACGATTTCATCAATTTTTACCAGATGATTGATGTTTTGATTGTTGACGATGTGCAGTTTTTTGCCAATAAAGACCGTACGCAGGATATTTTCTTCCATATTTTCAACCACCTGCACCAGAATGGCAAACAGCTGATATTAACATCAGACCGCCCGCCGAAAGATCTGCAGGGTTTGGAAGAAAGATTACTGAGCCGTTTTAAATGGGGATTAAGCGCTGATCTTCAGATTCCTGATTACGAAACACGCTTGGCCATACTGGAACAGAAAATGTATGCCGATGGCGTTGAGCTTCCGCGCGAAGTTATTGAATACGTGGCATATAATATTACCGGAAATGTTCGCGAGCTGGAAGGCACTTTGATCTCTTTACTGGCGCATTCATCGCTAACACGCAGAGAGATAGATATTTCCCTGGCGAAAGATATCCTGAAAAACTTCATCAAGCAGAACAACAAGGAGCTTACCATAGAGCATATACAAAAGCTTGTTTGCGACCATTTTGATATGCCGGTAGATTTGCTGAAATCGAAAACACGCAAGCGCCACATTGTACAGGCGCGCCAGATATCGATGTATTTCGCCAAGCACATGACAAAAACTTCACTGGCTAATATCGGGAAGCATTTCGGCGGAAGAGATCACTCAACTGTTATCCACGCCTGCCAGACTGTTTGCGATTTAATGGAAACAGATAATCGCTTTAAAAGCAAAGTACACGAACTGGAAAAACTGATTACTACGAATTTTAAGTAGTAGATTTTTAAGATAAATTGAAAGCATTTTTCAGCAAAAGCAAATATGGCTTTGCTGAAAAATGCTTTTTTTATTATAAAGATTATATTTATA
>DAIUCM010000162.1:0-9397 GCA_036846145.1 Bacteroidota bacterium | reverse complement strand
AATAGTAAAGGCTAGTTTCCTCGTCCCTTTCCTTACCACAGAACCGGTAACGGTATTTATCTACTTCCTCGCGTAGAAATAAAAACGCTGTATGAACTCTGAATAACCGGCGTACCATTGCAGCGGAAATGCGCTGTATTTGGTTTGAAGCGTTTCAATAAACTGCATCATTCCCTGGTCCAGGCTGGTAAAACAAGGCGCCATCCAGGTGTTTTTATAAAATATGTTCCCTTCTATAAGAAATTTATCCGGCCTGGCATGTACGGCCAGCGCACATTGGAAACAATATTTATCGGGACTGTCATACGCATGGTTCTGCGCGGTTTCAACCATAATATTATTGGTAAAGAAACCCGTTTCACCTTTCCCTTCGAGGTAGCGGATAATGGCAGTTCCGCAAGCGCCGGTTTTATAGATAATATTGCGTGTAATCCTGGCAACAGGTCTTCCGCTATCCGCATCCCAAACGTTTATTCCCCAGGTTGCAACATCTTCAATCAGGTTCTCCGATATTAAAGCATCTGCATTAATAAAAATACCAATTCCCTTGTTATAGCGTTTGATAATATTGGTTTCTATGGTTGCTTTGCCATTTCGCGTTACCAGTATGCCGGCTCCTCTCCCGCCACCCATCTCCTCATCATCTGCCTTATCAACTCCATCAATCAGGTTACCGGTTATGGTTGCCGCGCCATCTCTGTAAACGCCTATGCCGTGCCAGGAATTCCTTGCGATCTGGTTATCATAAAGAAAAACATAAGAGTTTTCGCGTACGCAAACGCCCATAATGCCAACCATATTCTGCATTACAATTTTCGGATCGCCCTGGTTTTCGAAAATAAGGTTATCCAATATTCGCAGCTTTGAATTGGAGGCGACTATTGCAGCATTAGTTGCCCTGCTATCGCTGTCGCGCTGTCCGCCGGTAATTACAAGTCCCTCAATAATAGCGTTTTCGCAGCCTACAAACCACAACCCATAGCCAGCGTGCGTATTAATAACAGAAGTGTAAGCCGGTGAACCTTTTATAGATACATATTTTGAGGTAATTTTTAATGCGTAAGTTATTGGTACGCGGGCATGACTGTCGCCAACCATCTCAATCATGGTATCTACATCCCGGTTTGCCATCATATGATAATCGCCGGGCATCAGGAAAATATCAAGCGTATCATTCCCGCGGCTGCACAGGTCGTATAACTGCGCCGCTGTTCTTACGGTATCGGTTTTGGCAAAAACGGCGTTTCCGGTTAGCAAAATGCATATAAGCACGCAAAAATGCCGAATATTTCTATATCTCATTAATCTTAATTCCCTCTCAGCAATTGTATTGTGTAATCTTTTGCTCAACCCATATTGGTAACGAAATGTTTTAACAAGTATTTCAGCATAGCGTGCAAAAAATAATAATTTTATTTTCCCAGGATTTACTAAAATCAAAAAGGGAAGCCTTTCGGGCTTCCCTTTTCATATATGGTTGTTTCAAAAAATAATTTTACTTACGCACCGATTCTACTACGGCTGCAAAAGCATCAGGATTGTTAAGCGCTAAATCCGCCAGTACTTTACGGTTAAGGCCTACATTGTTTGCATGCAGTTTACCCATAAATTGTGAATAGCTCATACCGTGCTGGCGTGCAGCTGCATTGATACGCTGAATCCAAAGTGCGCGGAATGTTCTTTTCTTAACTTTCCTGTCTCTGTACGCATATACTAGGCCTTTTTCTACCGCATTTTTAGCAATAGAGAAAACGTTTTTTCTTCTTCCCCAGTAGCCTTTCGCCATTTTAAGGACTCTCTTCCTCCTGGCGCGGGCGGCGGGGTTGTTGGTTGCTCTAGGCATATTACTTGTTTTTGAAAATTACTTGGTTATAAAAATATTATACTATTTACCAATAGCTAAAAGGCGTTTAACATTGCCTTCATCGGTTTTACCCACAATTGCAAACTTACCTAAACGCTTTTTACGAGTTTTAGATTTTTTTGTAAGGATGTGGTTTTTGAAAGCGTGCTTACGCTTGATCTTCCCGGTCGCGGTTACATGGAAACGCTTTTTAGCGCCGGAATTTGGCTTCATCTTAGGCATTTTGCGCTGCTTTTATATATGGTTATCTTAAATTACTATTTCTTCCCTTTCGGGTTAATCATTATTATCATTCTCTTGCCTTCCAGTTTCGGCAACGATTCTACCTTGCCTACATCTTCCAGCTCCTGTGTAAATTTCAGCAGCAATACCTCACCACGGTCCTTGTGAATAATGGTACGGCCTTTAAAATGCACATAAGCTTTAACTTTTGAGCCTTCTTCCAGGAATTTCCTGGCATGCTTCACTTTAAAGTCAAAATCGTGCTCATCTGTATTCGGCCCGAATCGTACTTCCTTTACTACAGCTTTGGAGCTTTTGCTTTTGGCTTCCTTCTGTTTCTTTTTCAGGTCGTAAAGAAACTTTGTATAATCAATAATCCTGCAAACGGGTGGATCGCTTTTGTCTGAGATCTCAACAAGATCCAGCTCCTGCTCTTCCGCCATGCGCAATGCATCGCTCGTAGGAATAATTCTTGGCTCCACATTATCTCCAACCAATCGTATCATTGATACGGAGATTTCTCTGTTGATCCGGTGTAAAATTACAGGTTCCTGAGGCCTGAACGGTTTTCTAATTGGTCCTTTAATAGCTAAAAGTGTTTAAAATTAGTCTAAAGTAAGTTCCTCGTTTAGTTTATTTAAAAACTCCTCAACGGTGAAAGTACCTATGTCGCCCTGTTTGTGTTTTCGTGCCGAAACAGTGTTTTCCTGCTCCTCTTTCTCGCCCACAATTATCATATACGGCGTTTTTTGTACCTCTGCGTCGCGGATCTTTCTACCTATTTTTTCATTCCTATCGTCAACAGAGGTGCGAATTTCGGAATTATTTAGCAGATTACAAACTTTTTGTGCATAATTTAAAAACTTATCTGCCACAGGGATAACTACAACCTGCTCCGGCGCCAGCCATAAAGGAAAATCTCCGGCACATTGTTCTATCAATATCGCCATAAATCTTTCCAGTGAACCGAACGGCGCACGGTGAATCATTACCGGCCTGTGTTTCTGGTTATCTGCGCCAATATATTCAAGCTCAAAGCGCTCCGGCAAATTATAATCTACCTGGATAGTGCCCAGCTGCCATTGCCTTCCCAGAACATCTTTTACCATGAAATCGAGTTTCGGGCCATAGAAAGCTGCTTCGCCGAGTTCTGTTACGGTTTTTAATCCGCGTTCCGCTGCTGCTTCTATAATAGCTCGTTCTGATTTTTCCCAGTTCTCATCGCTGCCAATGTATTTTTCTTTATTATCGGGATCGCGAAGGGAAATTTGTGCCGTATAATCCTGGAAGCCAAGCGCTTTAAAAGTATGAAGCACAAGATCAATTACTTTAATAAATTCATCTTTAACCTGTTCCGGACGGCAGAAAAGGTGCGCATCATCCTGCGTAAAGCCACGAACCCTTGTTAATCCATGTAACTCACCGCTTTGCTCATATCGATAAACGGTTCCGAATTCTGCGAAACGTAAAGGCAAATCTTTATAGGAACGCGGACGGGAAGCATAAATTTCGCAATGATGCGGGCAATTCATCGGCTTCAGGAAATATTCTTCGTCCACATTTGGCGTACGGATTGGCTGGAAAGAATCTGCGCCGTATTTCGCGTAGTGGCCGGAAGTAACATATAATTCCTTGGAACCAATGTGCGGCGTAACAACCGGCAAATAACCTGCTTTCACCTGCGCTTTACGCATAAATTGCTCTAATCGATCGCGAACGGCAGCGCCTTTTGGCAACCATAAAACCAAACCAGCGCCCACTTTTTCGGAGAAAGTAAACAGATCTAATTCTTTACCTAATTTACGATGATCGCGTTTTTTGGCTTCTTCCAGCAATACCAAATATTCTTCGAGTAATTTTTGCTTGGGGAAAGTAACGCCGTAAATACGTGTAAGCTGCTTGTTCTTTTCATCGCCACGCCAGTAAGCGCCGGCAATATTCATCAGCTTCACGGCTTTTATATAACCGGTATCTGGCAAATGCGGGCCTTTACAAAGGTCGGTGAAATTTCCCTGCTCGTAGAAGGTAATTTGTCCGTCCTGGAGATCCTGTATCAGCTCTAATTTATATTCGTCGCCTTTTTTGGTGAAATATTCTGTGGCTTCCGCTTTGGAAACTTCTCTGCGCACATAAGCATTTTTCTTCTGCGCCAGCTCCAGCATCAGCTTTTCAATCTTACCGAAATCATCTGCAGAAATTTCTTTTCCACCCAGATCCACATCATAATAAAATCCATTGGCAACCGGCGGGCCGATACCGAATTTTACACCCGGATAAACCTGCTCCAAAGCCTCGGCTAGCAAATGCGCGCTGGAGTGCCACATTACTTTCTTGCCTTCTTCCTGCTCGAATGTGTACAGCACAATTTTCGCATCCTGCGTGATGGGGCGCGTCAAGTCCCATATATCACCATTCACAGAAATACCTAATACCTCTTTGGCGAGGTTCCGGCTGATCTTCTCCGCAATCTGAAGCCCGGTAATGCCGCTTTCATATTCCTGCTCGCGGCCATCGGGGAAAGTAATTTTAATCATGTTTTCCATAAGAAGTTGCGAAAATACGGAAATTAAAAGATTGCAAAATTGAAAAATTGAAAAATTGGATTTGTAGGGGCGAATTGCATTCGCCCAATTACGGAGTTTAAAGCATTTTTTGGGAGATTTATATATGGAAATTTTAATATGTATAATTGTAAAAGATTATTCCTGAAATGGTTATGAGACAGATTTTAGTAGTTTTTACAATTTACTTCCTTTCAATTAGTTGTAAAAAATCATCAAAGAGTTTTTCTGGTGAAATGACTTTGGAAGATTCTATAAAAAAGGAGCTTGCTTTTGATGATTCTATAAAAGTTCTGGCAACTCAGTATTATGCAGATTCGCTTCACATTTATACATTTATAGATTATAACAAACGTTCAAAATTTCATGATGAGCTGAAAAAATACAGGTTCAGTAATTATCCGGACTTTGATTCTGCAGCATTTAACAAACTCTATCGCGAGCAAATTGCAACCCAAAGCTTTTATTTGAAACCTGAAATTCCACAAGTGTTAAAACAACGCTGGATTCCTATTTATAAATATAAAGGTGAATTTTACTTTTTTATAGATTGTGAATTTCAAACCTTTTTTGAGCTTAATGATTCACTTCTATTCGATCATTATATGGATGGAGAATATCCGCAGGCTATTAAATCGTACAGCAAAAACGCAAATTATGACCAAATAGAATTTTATAATGGCGAAAAAGTAAATTTCAATTTAGTCGACCCTAAGAATTCTATATATATAGTAAAACGAGATAATTCTTGTATGTATTACACTACTATCGAAAACGTCAATAATTTTGCTATAATCAATCAACATTGCCACGAGGAAATGGAAAGCTTAATTGAATTTGAAAAAGTTAATTGTGAGTAGAAAGCATTTTTTGAGGCATCGATATATGGAAAATCAAAAAGAAATATTCTTCTTTTAGAAATGAAATGATTTTTGCTGTAAACTTGTAAAGCTATTATAAGCCATGAAAGTGTTACTCGACATAAAAGACAACAAGGCAAAATTTATCCTGAAGCTGCTCAGTAACTTTAAGTTTGTGAAAGCGAAACCGTTGAATGAAGAAAAAGAAGAAATTCTTGCAAATATCAAGGAGGCTGTTGCGGAAATGAAACAGATAAAAGCAGGCAAATTGAAAGCGAGAAACGCAGAAGATTTCCTGAATTAGCCATCAACTTTAAATCTTAAAAAGCTTCAGTTTCAGATAAAAAACTCAGGATATTATTGGAAGATATTTATAAGCTTTTCAAAGCATTTTTTGAGGAATTGAGATATGGGAAGTTGTCTGAATCAAGTTTAATAAGATTTTAGGATTTACATGATTTTTTCTAATCTTGTTTTTTTAAAAGAATTCATTATTCGTGATCCAGATGAAAGCAGTTTTTGGGTGATGTAAATATGGGGAAATTATGGATATGTGATTCTTGTTGTTTTCCCTTTTCTTGATTTTATGAATTTTACTTTCAAATTAGTTATGCAAGGCGAACCATTTATATAGATTGCCAAACCAGCTTTCTTTTCATATTTCGAATCAAATTTCTCATTATACTTTTTGTCTTTAAAACTGAACATCTCATCAGGTAAACCATAAAATTTCCACGTTTCTACCAGTTTCCTGAACCTGTAAAATCCGATTAAATTATCTTTTGTGTATTCTTCGTAAGATTGATAAGGCGTAACAATCACATTTATAGCGCCTTTATCGCTCAATTCTTTGAACAATTTCCCAAATTGCATTGCCTGTTCATACTCGCTCTCGTCAGTAAAATCAGTGGAATTCGGCTTGAAACCAATAATAGTTTCTACAGACATAGTCTCTTCGCCAGCAACTTTAACTATTGGAATCGAAACGAAGATGAAAAGAAATATCAATATTAATTTGTACTTCATTTGTTAATGAGTATAAAGCATTTTTCACCAATTCTATATATGTGAACGCATGCTGAGACGCGATAAATCGCCATCTCTACCAAGCGCAACGCAAAATCATTTTCAAATTTTCAAACTATCAAATCCAATTGGCTAATTGGCACATCGGCTAATTTACTTCTTCTCCCCTTCCAATTCCTGTGCACGCTTATTATCCTCAGCCGCTTCTTGCGTACGTTTCATCGCTGCATAACATAGCGCCCTTGTTTTATACGGATGCGGATTTTCGGGATGCAACTGTATGGCTTTGGTAAGGTACGGAATAGCTTTCTGGTATTCTTTCAACAGGTAATAATTGTAGCCGATGTTGTATTGCGTGGTGAGGAAATCAGGATCGAAAGTGAGGATCTTTTCAAAATCTGTAATCGCTTTCTGGAAACTATCATTTTCATGATAAAACATACCGCGCGCATATAAAGCTTTTAGGTTGTTGGGCTGTAAACGCAGAGCGCTGGAATAATAACCTTCCGCTTTTTTATCTTTTTTCTCTGCGTGCAGTAAACCCATCTGTAAAAACGCATTAAAATAATCAGGTTTAAGATCCAAAGCGCGCTGGAAATTTTCAATGGCTTTTTCGGGCATTTCCACTTCACGGTAATTGTATCCGCGGTAATAAAATGCTTCCGCATCGGTAGGGTCCAGCCGCAAAGCCATGTTGAGGTATTTGAAAGATGCATCGCGGTTTTTCACCTGGAAATTCAATATTCCCAGTTTTTTCGCATTGTCTTTATCTTTCGGATCTATTTCTACTGCTTTCTCAAGCGCATAAATAACGCCTTTTACATACGGACGCTTTTCGTACATTTCCGCCAGCAACAAATAGTTTTCAGCCTTTGTCGTATCCAGGCTCACAGCTTTTTCCATATCGCGTATGGCAGGCTCCAGCTGGTTGGTCTTGTAATAAGCCCGCGCACGTTCAATGTAGGCTTGCGGCTTGTTCGGGCTTTTCTCAATTGCTTCGGTGTACTCTGCCAGCTGCTCCTTGCTTTCACCTTTTTCACCTGCATTTTTTTGTTTGCAAGATGTGAAAGTTAACAACAACAGCAGCCCAAATAAGCCGGTAAAATTTCTTATTTTCAAAATCATAATGGTTCTAACTGAGAAATGCAAAAATAGTACAACGGATTGAAATCCGTTGCTATAATATTGGTCGCCCCGCCGGGACTTGGTTCGGAGCGCTAATAAATTCCGCAGGAATGACCAAAATTGTAAGGATAGATTTCAATCCATCCAAAACATGGCAAAGTTTTAGCCAAAACGCTTAAATTTGCTTAAAAACCAAATTGTATGCGAATCTTATTATTTTTACTGGCTTTGATTACGCTGAACTTTTACGGGTGCGGAAACGCTGATAACAATAAAAAAGAACACGAAGAACAGCAGGAATTCCAGCAGCGGCCAGATTACAGTAAGGATACTTTGAGCGTTTAACAGTTGATCTATAAAGATGAAATTCTCAAGGCAAAAGAGTAGATTTGTGGAGAAATTTATTAACTACAGATGCGCAGGATTTTCATCTTAAGTATATCATTATCAATATGTTTACTGGCTTGCAAAAACAGGCAGAATTCTACTCCGGATATAAAAACAGGCGAAGTTTTATATAAAACCGCCAGTACGGCTGCCGATACTTTAAGATTTCCTGAAGAAAAACATTTGCGCAACATAAAACAGCTTACTTTTGGCGGCAACAATGCCGAAGCGTATTTCAGTTTCGACAATAAAAGCCTTGTTTTCCAGAGCGACTACCGGAATTGGGGTGTTGAGTGCGACCAGATCTTTTATTTCGACCTGGCAGATGGCAGCATGAAACAAAAGCCCAAAATGGTTTCAACCGGCTTGGGACGAACAACCTGCGCTTATTTTATGCCGGGAAACCAGGAAATGGTTTACGCTTCAACACATTTAAAAGATGTAAAATGCCCTGAAAAACCACCACACATCCGCGGAAAATATTTGTGGCCGGTTTATGAAAGCTTCGATATTTTTACGACAGATAAAACCGGTAAAATTATTAAGCAACTCACCAACACGCCGGGCTACGATGCCGAGGCAACTGTTTCACCCAAAGGCGATAAAATAGTTTTTACTTCTACCCGCAGCGGAGATTTAGAGCTTTGGACCATGAATATTGATGGCAGTAATCAGAAGCAAATAACCGATGGATTGGGTTACGATGGCGGCGCATTTTTCTCTCCCGATGGCAAAAAACTTGTCTTCCGCGCCAGCCGACCTAAAGCCGAAGAAGAAATAAAAGAATACAAAGATTTCCTGGCCAAAGGTTTAGTAGCGCCAAGCAAGATGGAAATTTATACCTGCAATGTTGATGGAAGCGACCTGAAGCAAATTACAAATTTAGGAAATGCCAACTGGGCGCCGTTCTTTCATCCTTCAGGAAATAAAATTATTTTCTCCAGCAATCATGCTACAAAAGGCGGTTTCAAATTCAATTTATTTATGACCGATCTGGATGGTAAAAACATTGAGCAAATAACTTTCGATCCGGTTTTCGATGCTTTCCCGATGTTTTCTTTCGATGGCAAAAAGCTGGTATTTTCAAGCAACCGAAACAATGGCGGAACGCATGATACCAATGTTTTTCTGGCGGATTGGATTGATTAATGTGCCACTTCTCAATTACAAATTAACAATTACGAATTACGAATGTCTGGATTCACTTGCAATTGGCTTTTACTTATTGTAAAACAGTAAATTACATATAACCTTTAGCTAAAAAATGCTTTAAAATTAATCTGAATCTTGATTTGCTTGATCTTAGGATTTTCATTTTGTCTAAAATTCATGTTAATCCTTAAATCCTATTA
>DAIUCM010000161.1:0-9566 GCA_036846145.1 Bacteroidota bacterium | reverse complement strand
GGTTATTATAGCGATGATAAATTAAAAGATAATAGATCATATTTTAAACGGTTATTTAGTTAGAAATGCAATTAAATAATAAAAAAGTTTTAGTAACCGGTGCAGATGGTTTCATTGGAAGCCATTTGGTAGAGCGTTTATTAGAAGAAGGTTGTAACGTTAAAGCTTTCTGCTATTACAATTCATTTAATTCATGGGGCTGGTTAGATTCATTTCCAAAAGAAAAGCTGGATAATATTGAAGTTTTTACAGGTGATATTCGCGATCCGAATGGTGTGAGAACAGCTATGCAAGGTTGTGATGTGGTATTCCATTTAGCTGCGTTGATTGCTATACCATTCAGTTATCATTCACCTGATAGTTATATAGATACAAATGTAAAAGGCACACTAAATATTGTGCAGGCCGCCAAAGATCTGAATATTGAACGTGTATTAGTTACTTCAACATCTGAAGTTTACGGTACTGCGCAGTATATTCCAATAGATGAAAAACATCCTCGCCAGCCGCAGTCACCATATTCGGCTTCTAAAATTGGCGCAGATTGTATTGCAGAATCTTTTTACCGAAGCTTTAATTTGCCTTTAACAATTGTGAGGCCTTTTAATACTTACGGTCCACGCCAATCGGCACGTGCTGTTATTCCAACCATTATAACGCAACTTCTGCAAGGAAAAACAGAAATTAAGCTTGGTGATTTAACTCCTACAAGAGATCTGCTTTTTGTAAAAGATACAGTTAATGGTTTTGTGGAGATCGCAAAATCTGAGAAACTGATTGGTGAAGATTGCAATATTGCCACACAATCTGAAATTACTGTTGGAGATCTTGCACAAACCCTTATTAACCAGATTAATCCTGAAGCAAAAATAATTCAGGACGAAATAAGGCTGAGGCCTGAGAAAAGCGAGGTTTTCCGCTTGTATGGAGCAAATGAAAAAATAAAAACACATACAAACTGGGAGATGAAATATACGCTTGAATCTGGCATAGCCGAAACGGTTGCATGGTTCCGCGATCCGGAAAATCGTAAACAATACAAGGCTGACATTTACAACATCTAATTAATAAAACCGCCTGTAACATATCACAGATACAATGGGGCAAAACCTGAAATACAACGAAATAATTCAATACGTAAAATCCCTGTTCCCGAACCAGGATTTTATACCATTACACGAGCCCAGGTTTGTAGGCAATGAGAAAAAATACTTGAATGATGCAATAGATTCCACATTTGTTTCTTCTGTTGGTGCTTATGTTAACCGTTTCGAAGAAATGATGCAGGAAATTACCGGAGCAAAATATGCCATTGCAACAGTAAATGGTACGGCTGCTTTGCATCTTGCGCTAATTGTAGCAGGAGTGAAAGATAATGATGAGGTAATTTGCCAGGATCTTACCTTTATTGCCACAGCAAATGCCATTAGTTATATTGGAGCAAAGCCGGTATTTTTAGATATCGACAGGAAAACACTTGGCTTATCTGCAGAAAAACTGGAAAGCTTTTTGAAGGAAAACTGCGAAATTCAGGCTGATAAAGCAATCAATAAAAAAACAGGTAACCGTATTGCCGCATGTGTGCCAATGCACAGCTTTGGTTTACCTTCTGAAATAGAGCGCATTGCAGCTATTTGTGAACAATGGTATATTCCGTTGGTGGAGGATGCTGCAGAATCTTTGGGAAGTTACTATAAAGGGAAACATACAGGCAATTTTGGGTTATTGGGAACGTTTAGTTTTAACGGGAATAAAACCGTAACCTGTGGTGGTGGCGGTGCAATTGTAACAAATGATGAAAAGTTAGCAAAGCTATCCAAACATCTTTCCACACAGGCAAAAGTTCCACATGCTTGGGAATTCAATCACGATCGTATTGGCTATAATTACCGTTTGCCAAACTTGAATGCCGCTCTTGCATGTGCACAGCTTGAGCAACTAAAACCATTTGTGGAAAATAAAAGAGAGCTGGCATCTAAGTACAAAGCATTTTTTGAAGAAACGGCATATGCAGAATTTGTTAGCGAATCAGAAGATGCAAGCGCTAATTACTGGCTCAACACGATTATCTTCCCAAATAAAGAAGAAAGAAATATTTTTTTAACAGAGGCAAATAATAATGGCGTTATGTCCAGGCCTGCGTGGACATTGATGCACAAATTACCTATGTTTACCGATTGCCAGCATGATACTTTGGAAGTAAGCCAATGGGTTGAGGACAGGTTAGTTAATATTCCAAGTTCGGTAAGGATTTAATGATGGAAAAAATTAAAATTGGATACTTTGCAGATGGCCCCTGGTCATATCATGCATTCAGGCTTTTAATAGAAGATCCAAGTATCGAGATCGCATTTATTGTGCCTCGTACCGATACGCGTGACCAGACACTAAAGAACTTCGCAGAGCAATATAATATTGATTACTTATTAGGCATAAAAATAAATTCGGAGGAGTTTTATCAACTTGCCTTGAAGTATAACTGCGATCTGTTTGTGTCCATGAGCTTTAACCAGATCTTCAGGCATAGAATTACGCATCTTCCACGCTTGAAGACTATAAATTGCCATGCTGGTAAACTTCCTTTTTATCGTGGCAGAAATATTTTGAATTGGGTACTCATCAATGATGAAAAAGAGTTTGGAATTACCGTGCATTATATTGATGATGGTATAGATACAGGTGATATTATTCTTCAAAAAACGTATCCGATTACTGATGCCGACAATTATCAGACATTACTAGAAATTGCTTATACCGAATGTGCAACTTTGCTTTATGAAAGTGTAAAATTATTGCAGGCAGGTGAAGTTAAACCTGTTAAACAAGCCGATATTCATCCTGTAGGATTTTATTGTGGCGTAAGAGGAATAGGAGATGAAATTATTAACTGGAATCAGACAAGCCGGGAGCTTTTTAATTTTATAAGATCTATTTGTCATCCTGGCCCACGGGCAGTCACTTACTGCAATAATGCAGAAGTGAAAATTAATGGTGTATCTTTAATTCCCAATGCGCCTGCATACAAATCTACAGTTGGGCAAATTGTTGGAAGAACAGATCGTGGATTTATTGTAAAAACTACTGATACAACCTTAGAGATTTTTGAAATAGAATCAGATATAAAACTGAAGATAGGAGACAGGTTAACCAATGCATAAAAAAGTTATAATTATTGCAGAGGCCGGCGTAAATCATAATGGCGACCTTCAGCTGGCCAAACAACTTGTAGATGCAGCAGCAGACGCAGGTGCAGATTACGTTAAATTCCAGACCTTTAAAGCTGATAAACTGGTAAGTAAAGAGGCTAAAAAAGCTGTTTATCAAAGTGTAAATATTGGCGATGGTGACAATTCGCAATACAATATGCTGAAAAAGCTGGAGCTTCAGGATGATTACCATTTTGAATTACAGGCATATGCAAACAAAAGGAATATAAAATTTTTATCTACAGGTTTTGATGAAGGCAGTATAGATTTCCTGGATACTGTTGGCATCGATCTTTATAAAATCCCATCCGGTGAAATAACAAATTATCCTTATTTAAAACATATAGCCAGGAAAGGGAAGCCAATTATTATTTCTACCGGCATGGCTACTTTAGGAGAAATTGAAGATGCGCTTGAAGTATTATATACCGAAGGAGCAAAAACTGAAGATATTACTGTTTTACATTGTAATACAGATTATCCTACCAAGTACGAAGATGTAAATCTGGCGGCAATGCTCACCATTCAACAGGCTTTTAAAATTGATGTTGGATATTCAGACCATACTTTAGGTATTGAAGTTCCTGTAGCTGCAGTTGCCTTAGGTGCCAAAGTTATTGAAAAGCATTTTACGCTAAACAGAGATATGGAGGGACCGGATCACAAAGCCTCATTAGAGCCGCAAGAACTAAAACAAATGGTTATAGCTATTCGTAATACGGAACGTGCTCTTTCTGGTACTGGGCGCAAGGAACCAAGTGCTTCTGAAGCGCAAAATAAAAGCGTAGCCCGCAAAAGCATCCATTTGGCACAATCAATAAAAGCAGGTGAAAAAATTGATGCAGCTAAATTGGAAATGAAAAGGCCTGGTGATGGAATATCACCTATGGAATTACCTAATTTACTTGGACGCAGTTTTAGTACTGATCTTGAAGCAGGCATTAAACTGGAATGGAAACACATACAGTAATGCGCATTGCCGTACTAACAAGTTCCAGGGCAGATTATGGGATTTATAAACCATTACTGAAAGCATTAGCTGAAGATGGTAATTTTGATCTTTCTTTAATTGTGTTTGGAACACATTTGTCTGTTTTTCACGGCTTTACTATAGATAATATAATTGGTGATGGATATGAAATTAAGTATAAAATAAATTCACTACTTTTAAATGATGACCAGAATGCTATTGCCACGGCTACTGCATTAACTTCATTGAAATTTGCAGATTTCTGGCAACAGCATTTTCATGATTTTGATCTGGTTTTTTGTTTGGGAGACAGATATGAAATGTTTGGCGCAGTTTCGGCCGGCATTCCATATCAGGTAAAATTTGCGCACATACATGGCGGCGAAACAACGTTAGGTGCTATAGATAATGTTTATCGCCATGCCATTACACTCGCGTCAAGCTTGCACTTTGTTACGCATGATGAATTTGCAAAAAAAGTTAGCAGCATAAAAGGAGATGAAGAAAATGTTTTTGTTACAGGATCATTGAGTCTTGATAACTTAGCATCACTGCAGCTTCTTTCAAAGCCAGCGTTTAAAGAAAAATGGAATATAGATCTGGAAATACCTACCGTTCTGGTGACTATACATCCTGAAACAGTAGCACCGGAATTGAACAAGCAGCATTTAGAGCAAACACTGATTGCATTAAAACAGATCGCTGAAAAATACCAGGTTGTAATAACGATGCCTAATGCTGATACTAATGGCAATGTTTTTCGTGAAGCGTTTATTAAATTAGGAGCGGAATTAGGTGAAAAAATTAAGCTGATTGAGAACTTCGGAACCCAAAGCTATTTTACTTGTATGAAGCTCTCCAGGTTCTTATTGGGCAACACATCCAGTGGTATTATAGAAGCAGCCTCCTTTAATAAATTTGTAATAAATATTGGTGACAGGCAAAAAGGAAGACTTTCAGGAAGTAATGTATTTCATACTCCTTTTGAAGCAGAAAGTATAATCAAGAATGTGAACCATGTTGAGAAGCAAGGTGAATTTATGGGTGAGAATCCATATTTTAGGGAAGGTGCAGCGAATAAAATTATTAGTATATTAAAAACGCAGAACAGTGTTAAGCTTTAGAAGACATCTTATCCTCAGTAATTCGCCAATCAAGGCAGCACTTTCTCAATTGAATGAGTTGGCGGCAGATGCAATTCTTTTTGTTGTAGATGAAAATGAAAAACTATTAGGATCATTAACAGATGGGGATGTTCGGCGAGGCTTTATTAATGGATTAACTTTGGAGAGTGTTGTTAATGATTTTTCGCAGCTCAATCCGAAATTCTTGCAACGAGGATCTTACACAATAGAAGAAGTGATTAACTGCAGAAAAAATGATCTTAAGATAATTCCTGTGCTTAGCAAAAGTGGGCGAATAGTGAATATTCTGAATTTCAGATTTCTAAAATCGTACTTACCTATAGATGCTGTTTTAATGGCCGGTGGCAGAGGTGAAAGACTTAAACCGCTAACGGATAACACACCAAAGCCTTTACTTACGGTTGGTGACAAACCAATTATTGAACATAATATAGATCGATTAATAAGTTATGGGGTAGATGATATCTGGCTTTCAGTTAGATATTTAGGTAATCAAATAGAAGACTATTTTGGTGATGGATGTGACAAGAATATCAATATCAACTATGTCTGGGAAAATGAACCTTTAGGCACTTTAGGGGCAGTTTCTAAAATTGAAGATTTTCAGCATGACTATATTTTAGTTTCCAATTCAGATATACTTACCAATATGGATTATGAAGCTTTTTTTCTTGATTTTATTAATAGTGACGCTGCATTATCAGTGGTAACAATACCATACATAGTTAATGTACCTTATGCTGTATTGGAAACAGAAGATAATCAAATAAAAAGTTTTAAAGAGAAACCAACATATACTTATTATTCCAATGGGGGTATATACTTATTGAAAAAAGCGATTCTAGAACTTATCCCCAAGGGCAAATTTTATAATGCTACTGATTTAATGGAATTGTTGATTGAAAAAGGTTCTAATGTAAGATCCTATCCCTTAAGAAGCTATTGGCTTGATATTGGAAGGCCCGAAGATTTGAAAAAAGCGCAGGAAGATATCTGCCATATTAAATTTTAAATGGACATTCTTTATTTAATTCCGGCAAGAGGTGGCTCAAAAGGTTTGCCTGGCAAAAATATAAAAAAACTAAATGGCAAACCCCTTATAGAATATACTTTAGATGCAGCCTTAGCTGTTAGCGATAAAGCAAATATTTGCGTTTCAACAGATAGCAGTGAAATCATAGATGTGGTACAACAAACCGGAATTGAGGTGCCTTTTATAAGACCTGCAGAGTTGGCATTGGATATTACTACCACTGAGGAAGTTATTAAACATGCAATAGCTTTTTATACCAACATTGGTAAAAATTATGATTATATTGTGCTTTTACAACCAACTTCGCCATTAAGAACCGGAGAGCAATTGAGTGAAGCATTAAAGTTGATACAGCCAGATACAGAAATAATTGTTTCGGTAAAAGAAACAGATGCTAATCCATATTATGTTTTATTTGAAGAAGATGCTAAGGGGATTTTGAAAAAAAGCAAAGAAGGCAACTTTACAAGACGGCAGGATTGTCCAATTGTGTATCAGCTAAATGGCGCTATATATATTATTAGCAAAAATTACCTTGAGTTAAAAGGCATTGCTAATCTCGCAAAAACCAAATTTTTAATGGATAAAAGATCTTCTATAGATATAGATGACCAATTTGATTTTGCATTGGCAGAACTTATTTTATCAGGCAAATTATCATAGTTAATTATTCTTCGCCCTCTCCTATAGACTTTAGCCATTGTTACGGTTTACTATAAAGATAACATAGAATTAATTCCAAAATTGGTGCTTAAACAAGAAAAGTATAAAGCCTGAAAATGCTAGTCAAGAATAGTAAAGAAGCTTATATTATACCTAAAACGAAATTTGCAAAAGCATGCATTTAGTTATAACTTTGTAGAAATTAAAATTCTATTAAAAATGAAACCAACTGATATTCTTAAGGCTACATGGGTAGAATTAAATAATGCGCGATATGCTGTTACAAAAAATGCATCATTCATATCCAATGAGGAAGAAAAACATATCGTTAATGAGATCCGTGAAAAAGGATATTATGTTGTTGAAAATGTATATCCGATAGACTGGTGTGAAAAAGCAATTGCGGAAATTAATGTAATTATCGATAGATATAATGATCAGATATGGCAGGATGACGCTAAATCTGATCATAGATTATTCGGAGCAGATAAAGTCAGTGATTTAATCAATAATTTCTACAATGATGAATTTGCAAGAAGAATATTGCAAACTTACGAAGGAATTGAGGTAAAAGACGGCTTTACATTAGGGGCCAGGTTAGATCATAAACCTGGCAATATTGGCTCTGGAGGCGGATGGCACCGAGATCATGCTAAAACAAAACAATCTAAATCTATACTCTATCTCACTGATGTTAGTATAGAACATGGGCCTTTTCAGTATATAGAGGAGAGCCATAAATCATTAAAAGTTTATGCTGATTCCAATAAGTACAATTTGGATCCTTTTCAAAATCGTTTTGAAGATGAGCAGGTTGAGAAGCTTATACAGGCTGAGCCTGCAAGACTAAAGACGCTTACAGGTAATGCCGGAACAATGATTTTAGCTGATACAAGAGGTATACACAGAGGTATGCCTATCCAGAAAGATGTTAGGTACGCGCTTACTAATTATTTTTGGTTTCATACGGTTGTTCCAAGTCACATGGCAAGAAAGCTGCTGACAGGAAGTCGAAAAACAATGTGAAAACGTTGGCAGTTTTACACTTGCCCAGAAAATATTTAATAGCGAATCTTAATATAATAAGTTGCGTAAATTTAATAATAGAGATGAGTTAATCGCTTGGATTAATTCTTTAGAAGAAAAATATGACGTAAATTCATGGCAATTAAAAAATACTCATCTTTGGCCTTTAATTAAAATCAACCTTTCATTTTTAGGAAAATCAAATTCAAAACCACCTAAAAAAATATCAGAAATTAAGAACTTATTAGATGTAATACAAGGCCTTTTCGTGTTTTTAAAAATACTTTTTAGAAAAAAATCAAAGAAAAATACAAATATTTTTTGTTTAGCACCTCATTTTCGATTTAATGATGGCGTGCATCTGGTAAATAGATATTTTAATCAGTTAATTAATCAAACTCAAAATGTTGGCAAAGATTTCTTATTGCTTGATTATGGAACATCTAAATCAGTATATATAAATAAAGTTGACTATCCGAGTCAAACTTTTTTTTTACATAAAATTAAATATTTTGCTTTAGGAGTTAGAGAATTACTTTGGAGGTTATTTATGCCTAAAACTGAGTGGAATGGCTTTAATGAGTTTATAGTTGAAGTTAAATCTAATACTGATCATTCCATTAGTAAGGTAGCTATAATAAGACAATTTGTATATATTAAAATATTAAGCCAAATTTATAAAATTATTCTTAAGAAATATAATGTTTCAGAAATTTATATTCTTTGTTATTATGTTTCTGAAATGTATGCAATGAATCTCGCTGCCTCAGAGTTAGATATACCTACATGTGATATTCAGCATGGTGGCCAAGGCAAACTACATACAGCATATGCTAACTTTAATAAAGTTCCGCAAAGTGGATATAGATTATTACCTAAGAAATTTTGGTGTTGGGATAAAGCTTCAGCTGAGGTAATAGCTAGTTGGATTAATCCGAAACAAAAATTTCACAGGGTGGATGTTAAAGGCAACCCATGGATTGAGTATTGTATGCAAAGGTATGCTATTGAAGTATTCTCGCAAAGGAAAATAATCCTATATACATTGCAACCAACTGAAGAGGATATCATAGACGGTTATATTATTGATGCAATTAAAAATACACCGCCTTCTTATGAGTGGTGGATTAGATTGCATCCGAGACAAATACAGGATAAAGATAAATTAAAAAATTTATTAACTAGTGCGAATTTAATTAATAAAGTAGAAATTGAAAGGGCTTACGCCTTACCGTTACCTGCTATTTTAAGTAATTGTTTTATTCATATTTCAAAATTTTCTGGTTCAATACTTGAGGCTTACATGCTGCAAATTAAAACTATTATAATAAGTAAAATAGGTATAGATAGTTTTCCTGATGTAGCAAAAAGTCAACTCGCAAGTTTTGCGCTTAATGAAAATTCAGACGAACTTTTAAGTAAGATATTAAGTGAAGATATTACTAATAAAAAGATTTATTATTAAAAACGCCAGACGATACGGGTTTTATTGAATTCTGTAGCTTTGAGTATAAATATTTGAT
>DAIUCM010000160.1:0-9583 GCA_036846145.1 Bacteroidota bacterium | reverse complement strand
AATATAACACTGTGCATAAAAATATTATTAGTAAGTATTTCATCTCATAAACATAAGAATTTTTAACCAAATCCATCGTTAACATAAATTTTATTATCGGAAGTACAAACTTTTAAATGCTCGAGCTTACAAGCTCGCACCAGCATTTGTGAAATTGATAATAAAAAATATTGTTATTTAAGCATTTTCATGAGGCGTAATATATGCAAAACGCTTGTTAGGAGCATACATAACATAGTGTAAAGTTACAGCTTTATAGATTTCAGCAGTTTGTCCTTTACTTTCAGGCCGTACGCATCGCCATGATTATAAGCTACAAAAACCTGCCACATATTTGCGCCTTCAACCGTAATAATATTATGAAAATCAAGCTTGTCATCTCCGGCGTTAAAAGTTCCGCTTTGTATTATTCCTTCTTTCCCGCTAATGGTTTCGGTTTTTTCCACGTAAGTAAATTTTGTTACGCCCGGGCGGTTTTTCATTTCGTTCACCGAGCCGTTGGCCGCGCCTTGTAAGCTGGCGGTAATTTCGGGCTTATAATTAATGGTATTGGCCATTATCAGCAATGCATCGTGCTGATACTGAAACATATTCATTTTTACAATATAATTTTTAACCTCCTCAGGCAGTTCCAGCGATGTAGGCTGCAGCGCATCGGGCGATTCCAGCTGAATGGCAGGGTCACCGTATTTCTGCGATACCCACTTTTGCTCGAAAATTGATTGTAATGTGCCGCTTTTAATATGGAAGGAAAACAAAAATAAAACGAGTGGCAAAAGGGCAGGTATGAGGAATTGCTTTTTCATTAGCGCTTATTTTACACTAATTTAAGCATTTTATGCGAAAATGTTTTCATTCAGGCGCAGGAAAGTATTTTTTTGATAAAGGATATATGCAGTGCTTGCTTTTTGTCGGCAAGAAACCAGTGCTTTAGCTGAATAAACTATGCCTGAGCCTGCGCTACCGGCAGTGTAAAAATAAAGCAGCTTCCTTTGCCGGGCTCGCTTTCTGCCCAGATAGTGCCGTTATGTTTTTCAATAAATTCTTTACATAAAATAAGCCCTAAGCCGGTGCCTGTTTCCTTCCGGGTGCCTATGCTGCTGGTGCGCTTATCCGTACGGAAAAGGTCTTCTATTTTAGCAGGCGAAAGGCCTATACCGTCATCTTTAACGCATATTTTTATTTGCTGATGTTCCAGCATTTCCGCGCTAATGCAAACATTGCCGCCGGTATTTGTGAATTTTATTGCGTTTGAAATTAAATTACGCATAATGGTGCTCAGCATTTCGGCATCGGCAAAAACTGCTGCATGCTCATTTATATTATTCGTAATAATAATATTCTTTTCTGAAGCCTGTGAGTGAAGCAGTTCAATATTAGCCTGTATATGCTGCCGCAGCTGTATATTTACCTGCTGCAGGCCTATATCGCTGGTTTGCGCACGCGCCCAGAGCAACAGGTTAGATAACAGCTTGGATGTATTGCTAAGGCTGTCATGCAGCATTCTCATCATTTGATCATATTCATCCTTGGATGAAATCTGGCTGCCGTCGATCAGCATTTCTGTAAGGCTTGTGGTTGCTGTAATGGGCCCACGCAAATCATGCGCTATTATAGAGAAAAACTTATCTTTGGTAGCATTGGCATCGGTTAATTGCTGTGTAGATTGCAAAAGCTTATTGTAGTTTTCCTCCAGTTCTTGCTTCTGCAGTTCAATAAGCCTGCTTTGCCTGTAGCGTATAAGGCTATTATGCCAGAAAAGTACCGATACGCCGTAACAAATAGCAACAGCACAAAAACCGTTTACCTTATTGGTTAGTAATATTTCGGGGTTATGCTGGGTGTACGAAATGCCGGTGTAAAATACAAGGTATGCGAAAGCGAAAAATAAGAATGATAATATAGGCCGCAACAGCAGGCCGATACTGCAAACGGCGCAAACCAGGAAAAACGATATGATTGATGGCGTAACCCATTGATCCAGAGCTACTGCAATGGCTCCCCAAACGGGCAGCATAATAAAAACAGCAGTGAACAGCACTTTTGATGTACGCTTAAAATCGCGCCCGGAATAATTAATATAAAGCGCAAGTGCTGCCAGCATGCCGTTAATGGCAAGCAGCACTGTGTGCAGCGTTATAATGCTGCTGCGCCAGCTAAGCTCTGTATCAGTGCCCGGGCCATTGTTTACAATAAAGAGTATTATAAGAAAAATATGTATAGCCACAGAACCAACCAGGATATAAAGCGCCCGTTTGGTGTTGTTTTTTCTTACTTCCTCGTTAATGATCTGCCGGTCTAAATCTGAGGTTTTAAAACTGTTCCCCAAATGCTGTAATAAAACCATTGCAACAAAATATTCAAATGCTAATCCGCAGATATACGTATTACGTTTACTGCCAGATTTGTTATACCTTTAACCTTATTACGAACTTACGTAATTTGTTTATATTTAGTGAGAATTAGATGAACAGAAAATAAAATTTTCTTCACTAAATAAACTGCAATAAAAGCTTATTCATTTCCTGAAATTAACTTTTTTTTTCAAGGGTATGCTGTGAAGGCGCCACTAACTTCGCATTTGCTTCTTAAGAAATATGAGGAGCGGAAAAAGCCTGAACATAAAACAGCCGGGTGAAACATGTTCGCCCGGCTGCTACATATAAGCTATTGCCAGAAAAATTTTGTAATTACCTCATTGCTGAGGCAGCCGGCGCTTTTTCACCCGCTGCTGTAAATTTCACAACCTTGTTATCTACAGGCTTTAAGGTGCGCAGGTAAGTGTAAATAGCGCCAAGGTCCTGCTCTGTCATTCCGGAGTATTCGTACCAGCCCATTACCGTTTGGTAACCACGCTGTTTCCATGGTATATTCTGGTTTTCAGGTTTAGCATGGAACTTAAATGTGTTAACGAACATCTCTTTATTCCACGCGCCTATACCGCTGTTTGGGTGCGGCGTAATATTGGCCGAGCGAACGGTGCCTACCGGGAAATGATATTCGTTACCGCCGGCAAACTCCATTCCTGGTAAAGGCTCGCCTTTTTCCATTGGCGTATGGCAGTCGCCACAGGCAGCTATGGTAACCAGGTATTTTCCGTAGTTTACGGTGTCGCTTACATCCGGGCGCTTGGTTGGTGCTGCAGCGCTTGGCAGGGTGCGCATAATAAGGCTCAGCGGGAAATCAACTTCCGACTCCGGAACATTATTCTCGATTGGTTTCAGCGTGCGCATATACGCAATTATGGCTTTTATATCTTCCGGATCTGCCTGGCCATAGCCTTTGTATGGCATAAGCGGAAATAATGGCTCACCGTTTTTGCGAACACCAGTAGTTACCGTATGGTAAAACTCGGCATCGCTCCAGCTGGCCATAGCCGCCGGTGTAATGTTTTTCGCATAAAGAATGCCGGGAAGGCCGAACTCTCTCGGGAATTTCATGCCGCCTTTGCCTTCTGTGCCTTCTACACGCGGAATAGCCCACAGATCGAGGTTGCGCTCCGAGTGGCAATCTATACAGCCGGTAACATTGTTCGCAAGGTATTCGCCGCGCTTGATCAAAGCAGAATCTGCCTGGTCAATTTTTACTTCCTGCATAGGAATGTGTTTCGGGTACGCTTTCTTCACATAAAAGAAACCGCCGGTTGCGGCAGTGGCAAAAAACAGGACAACAACAGCCGTCCATTTAAGAAATTTTTTCATGATGTGATTTGAGGTTTTATGGTATGGTGATGTAAAGATATAAATAACAGGGGCTTATATGCAAATTTATTTCGTTCTTTTTATTAAATCATTTTTACGCCTTGCATACAGGCATTTATTTTAGTCTGAAAATCATACTGTTATCGGTTAAAGTGCTGCCATCTTCCATTTCAAGTATTACCTGAATTTGCTGTGCAGTAGCGGTTTGTGCTTTCTCCACGGGCCTGAACCAGAAAAAACCTGATGGAATATGCGAAACCAAGATCTTGCTGTTTTCTTCCAAATACCTGTTGTATTTTTCTATAAATTCAGTGTCCGTAAAAGTTTCGGCTTTGTGCCTTTGCCCACCGAGGCCGAAAACGCAAATGCCTGTAATATCGCTGTTTGCAGGGTAATTGGCGTTATAATCGTGCCTCGTTTTTATTTTAATACTCTTCAGGCGCGATGTATTGATGTAGAAATCTTCATTGGGCTGCATGGCCAGGGCCGGGTTAAGGAAAAAACCCTGCGGAGCGGCCGCCTGTGCAATAAGATCGGAAGTTAAATGTACATCCAGGAAGAGCTTTTCAGCATCTACCTGCTCGTTATCTGTACCGGTATAACGTTCGTGCGTGCTATCGGCCTCCATTATCTCTACATGGGCATCTGCGTATTTGTATTTGTATGTTTTTGATTTGTAACATGATATCAATACAACATCTGCCAAAATAAGCACAAATATAAAAGCTGCCGACTTTAGTAAAATTCGTAATTGCATATATGTATAAGGTTTAAAATGCTTCGATAGATGAAGCGCCAAAACCTTTGGTTGGGTAGCCTGAGCACTATTTTTTTAATTTATGATATAAGGATGCAAGCATCAGCCCTGTGAAAACTGCACTTATACCTGCCACAATCATATTCCCCAACAGTAATTTTTGCTGCATGATGCAATACAGCAGCATTATTAGAAAAGCGCAGGTCAGCATAATAATCCAGTAATGTAAAACGCTATTAACCTGTATGTTAACGGGCTTTGCTGATAGATGATATATAGTAATGTATAAAACCGCCAGGCCCGCAACTGAGCTTATGTGCTACAGAATTTTATAAAGTGGAATTTTATGGATTTCCATATATAGCAGAGCCGGAAAAAGCTTCACAAAATAGCCATCAGCATGTGTAAACCCATCCCAGAAAATATGCGAGGCAGCGCCGATAATCGCGGAAATTGCAACCGCTAAAAAATTATTTTTAAAGTAGATCCACCAGTTTTCACTTTCAAATGCGAGTAAGCGAGCTGATAGGAAATTTGGTAAATGCAGGATAAGCGCTTCTTTTATTACCTGGTGAAAAACCAATGCAATGATGATAGCAACAGGAAGATCAAGCAAAAATATTCCGGCAATGGAATGGCCAAATTCGCCATATAATTTCATCCGGAAAAAGTATTCAAAATCTGGCGACATGCTGCCGGTAACCAGCGCAGTAAAAGAAATCCATTTTCTTCTCTTTATTAATCCGATTGGTAAAACTATAGCTGGATGGGCAAAGGTGAATGGCATATTAAAGTTGAAATTTACTATAAAACTTGAGCGCGCAAATTAATCAACAGATTATCAATATTATATATTAAATTCCATATAAGCTGAAGCGAAAAAATGCTTTTGTTTTCATTACGGATTAAAACATAAAGCATAGGAAACGCAACTAACACCGGTTTCTGCTGCTCAAAATTCATTTGCCCGGGGCTTTATCATTGGGCAGTTGTGTTTTTATAATTCAATTCCCTAAAAATGCTTTCATGTAAAATAATAAAGGTATAAATAGCTGGCGTTGGGAAACGCAGCGCTCGTCCGCACGCGTTTAAAACGCGCGCGCGCCGCTATGACTGGAAATGTTAATGGGCAATGTTTGTTTCGCTTTTTAACAGGCGATAAAAAATGCTCAGGCTATTTTAAACAAATAAAGGCAATCCGAAGGCAGCTCGCGCGCGTTTCAAACGCGTGCGCAAGCGTTCCGCATCTGGGACGCTTGTAATAATTCTCGGATTCACATCTAATTCTCCAGCTCACGTTTTGTAAAATGAAATGAATAAGTAACTAATCCATAGCTCTTACCTGCAAGCCAATACGCTCAATGCCGGGTAAATTATCGGTTCGCATTTCCTGGTTAAGCGTAAAAGTATAGGTGCCGGGTTTGGTAGCATCAAAAGGCAAAAGTTTCTGCTCTATGCGCTGTGCCGGAAACCTGCGGAAATAAACATCGCCCAGCGCATCTTCCAGCGGTGCGCCATCGGGACTAAAAAGCGGGATATTAAAACGTTGTGAAACAGGTTTTTCACCAGGCGCCTGCATATTTGTACGTACCCAAATATTACTGAAGTTATAGTCCTCGTTGTAGCGCAAATTAATATACAAGGCGTATCGTCCGGCATTTTTAATATCTACCGAAAAAACGTAAGGCTTATCTTTTACCCATGTTTTATCGTTCAGCACCTGGTACTCCGTAAAGGCGGGCATATTGCAGCCTGTTAGCAGCAAAGCCATATATACAAGTACCAGAAAATGCTTTAAAACTCTACTCATCTCCTCGCGGCGCCTCGTTATTATTGTTTGAATCGTTGTTCCTTGGCGGCCTCGGCCTGTTGTGCCTTGCTCTTGGTTTGAAACCTGCATTCGGCCCGTTTGCTTCCGGTGAAGGGTTGTTCCTTGCAGAATTTGCCTGTTCTGTATTTTCAGGATTTGCATTTTGCGCGCCATCTCCGCCTCGTTCCGGCCTGTTCCTGTTATTCTGGTTCGGATTTGGCCTGCGGTTTGGATTTCCGTTCGGATTTTGATTCCTGTTATTCGGGCGATTCTGGTTGTTGCGCTGGTTCGGATTCGGCCTTGGGCTTCTTACACCATCATCCGCACGAACATTTGCATTATCACTGTTCAGATTATCAGCTGATGATTCATTGGCCGCTGCATTTAAAATATCCGCAATTCCCGGCCTTCCGCTTCTGATAACTGGCTGTTGTTCAGGATTATTTTCTCGCGGTTGCCTGTTTTCTCTTGGCTGGCGATTCTCTCTTTCAGGCCTGTTTTCACCACGCTCGTTACGGTTTTCACGATTCTGACGCTCTGGCCTTTCTCCACGTTCCGGACGACTTTGCCTTTCAGGATTATTTTGCCTGTCGGGATTATTATTTAGTTCCGGGTTATTATTCCTGTTGTTAGGATTTTGATTCGGATTATTCGGGTTCTGATTTTGCCTGTTCTGCTGGTTATTTTGCCTTTCTCCGCGGTTCTGCTGATTCGGATTTTGCTTGTTTCGCTGGTTCGGATTATTGTTATTGTTCCTGTTATTAGGCCTGTCGTTATTGCGTTCTTCAGGCTGCTGCGGAAGCACTTTTGCGTTGTTACGCTCGCTGCTTTGTTTTTGGCGCTGCGCGGTGTTTTTGTTCTTTTTACCACGGCCGCTCCTGTCGAAACGATCCAGGCTTTCTTCACCAACCGTATCTTTAAACTCAACTTCTTTCACCACAACTTCAGCTTTGCTCTGGAACTGGTCGAGATCGGCAGGAATTACGCCTTCCTCGTTCATTTCCACGATCTTTTTCACCTGGGTAATTTCCACAGGATAAAAAGTGCCATCGTTCGCATCCATGTAGCGGAACCACATAATGCGTTTTAAAATATCGGTTTTCTCCACTCTGGCTGCGCCTTTTTCCGTACGCAGAATTGTGTTTTCCTCAGGGAATTCCTGTAATGCTTCCACGTAAACATCCAGCTCGTAATTCAAACAGCATTTTAACCTGCCGCATTGCCCGCTGAGCTTCAACGGATTAAGGAAAAGATTCTGGTAACGCGCCGCTGTTGTTGGTACGCTATGGAAATCGGTAAGCCAGGTAGAACAGCAAAGTTCTCTTCCACAGGAGCCAATACCGCCCAAACGGCCCGCTTCCTGTCGCAAACCAATCTGGCGCATCTCAATTTTTATCTTGAATTCACGTGCAAGAACCTTGATCAGCTCACGGAAATCTACACGGCCTTCCGCAGTGTAAAAGAAAGTAGCTTTGGTGCGGTCGCCCTGGTATTCCACATCGCTGATCTTCATAGTCAGGTTCAGGGAATTGGCCAATCGGCGCGCCTGGAGCATGGTTTCATACTCTAAGCCTTTACCTTCATCATACTTTTCGAAATCTGCCTCTGTAGCTTTTCTGAGCACTTTTTTAACCTGCTCGCTATCCTCATGTATGCGGTATTTTTTCATCTGGTGCTTTACCAGTTCGCCGCTGAGGGAAATATAACCGAGATCCCAGCCGGTAGTCTGGCTTTCGACCACTACAGCATCGCCGGTTTCGAGCTCAATACCAAAAGGATTCTTGAAATATTCTTTTCGTGTGCCTTTGAATTTTACTTCTACAAGTGGGTGGCGTACCACGTCCTCGTAATAATATACATTTTGTAACCAATCGTAAACGTCTAATTTATCGCCACAACCGCCGGTGCTGCAAGCACCGTTGTTTTTGCAGCCGCGTGGCAATCCGTTCTCTCCACGGACTCCACATCCTGCGCATCCGCCCATAACATGTTCATTTATATAGAGTTAAAATAAAGTAGTAAGAACGAACCATTTTTCGGCGATGCTATATATGGGAATTATTTATGCCCGTTGCCTGTGCCGTTGTAATAGTCCGTTAACTTGCAAAGATAGGTTAAAAAACAGAATTTTAGGGTGTGCGTTCCGCTCAATATGATAATGCGCTGTGCTGAAGGCTTCGCTGAGCTCTGTAATATTTTCCTGCCCTATGTGCGGCGAAAAACGGGTGATAAATTCCTTCTCGCTGGAGAGCAGATGCGTAAGTTCCGGCAGATTTTTATTGAGTAAAAATGCTTCGCGAAGCAATCGTAATCCGTAAACAAGGAAATTTTTCTGGTTCTCGCGGCCATTCGCAGCCATATTATCTACCCATTTCACAATCGCAGGCCAATCGGGCTTAAAGCAAATGCGCATCCAGGTTATAAAATCATCTGTATAATTATTTGTTGTATCTCTGCTGAGCTGCAAAGCCATATTGAAATTGCCTTCCGCCAGGTAAGCAATTCTGCCGGCTTCTTCGGCGCTCATCTCCAGCTTTTCCTGTAAAGACTTTACCAGTTCTTCGCTTTCTATGCTTGTAATACGAATGATTTGCGTGCGCGATAAAATAGTTGGCAGAATTTGCTGTTCATCTTGTGCTACAAGCAGGAAAAGTGTATTGGCCGGTGGTTCTTCCAGAATTTTCAGTAAAATGTTTCCTTCCTTACCAAGTTTTTCCGGCATCCAGATGAGCATGATCTTAAAACCTTCGTACATCGGTTTCAGCGAGAGGCGTTTGATGATGTCGCGCGCTTCTTCGGCGGTAATATTTCCCTGCTTGTTTTCGTCGGCAATGGTCTCCATCCAGTCTGCATAGCTCATGTACGGATTTTCGGTCAAAGCCTTTCGCCATTCGGGTAAAAAATCGGCGCTGGTGGGTTTGCTGCCGGGCTTTTTGGTGATTACCGGGAAGGAAAAATAAAGATCGGCGTACTCGAATGTTTTGTTTCTCCTGCACGGATCGCACTCGCCGCAGGAATCGTTCTCCTGCTGATTTTTACAGTTCACGTATTGCGCGTAGGCCAAAGCCAGCGGCAAAGCGCCCGTTCCGTTCTGCCCGATAAACATTTGCGCATGGCTCACACGGCTCGTACGGGCGCTGTTTATCAATCTTTCTTTTATATGTTGATGACCAATTACGTCTTTAAAAAGCACCTTGTGAAATTTTGAGTGTTGAATGCTGAATTATGAATGGCAAAGGTCTTATTTAATTACGAATTATCAATTACGAATCAATGTCGTTTAGTTAAGGATTTTTCAAATGTATCGGTAATTTC
>DAIUCM010000159.1:0-9587 GCA_036846145.1 Bacteroidota bacterium | reverse complement strand
TCCATGATGCTAAGATACAGCTTTTTTCGCTGTTATAAGTAGAACTTAGCCACAATTTTCTAAAATCAGTTTATATCCTGGTTTTCTTCTGTAACCAATTTCCAAATTGCTTGATAAACGGTAACATTAAAACAGATATTAATATATTAAAGATCAAGTGTGAAAAAGCTATTTGATAACCAACTTCTTCTGTAAGCTCATGAGTTAAATCCACAAACAAATTAATGAATGGGAAAAAAAGCACAACGCCAATGCAGTTAAAAATGAAGTTGGCTTTGGCGGCAAGCTTTGCAGATGGTGTCATATTTAAAGAAGCAATAATTGCGGTACTTGTTGAACCTATATTCGAACCAATAATAATGGCAATAGCTGCATCAATAGATAACACGCCCTGCTGAGAAAGAATTATGCAGAGGCCGGTAGTAACAGAACTTGATTGTACAATGATTGTTAAAATTATTCCGATAAAAATCCCTAATAAATGACTATCAACTATAGCTAAAATTTCAATAATTTTCGGGTCGTTCTTTAATGGCGTTAACGCCTGGTTGATAAGTTCGAGGCTAAACAGAATAAACCCAAAATAAAAAATTGATTTTCCTGCCGTTTTTATTCTGGTAGGTATTATGCTGATTAAAGTACCTAAAACAATAAACACCGGTGCAATTTGACCTACCTTTAAGCTTACAAGCCATGCGGTTGTAGTTGTACCAACATTTGCGCCAAGCAACATGGCCAAACTGTTGGCGAAAGTTATAACTCCGGCATCAACCAAAGCAACCGTAATGGACGAAACTGCACTACTTGATTGGATGATGGTAGTAAGTAAGCCACCCAATAGAAAGCCCGAAAATCTGTTTCGTGTTATTTTGGCAGTCCAGCTTTTGAAAAAATCCGACCCTATATCCTGTACTTCTTTGCTAAAGCTTTTTAAACCATGTAAAAACAAAGCTATCGCAGATAGTATTATCATTATGGTTTGTAAAGCATTCATGGCATATTAAAGTGGTTGTTAAACACTTAAACAGAAACAAAAAAAATCCTTGATTTAATATAAACAATTTCCTGGAAATTGTTGTCGGCCCAGGTTGCAGAATAGAATATTAAAATGCGCTATAACGCCTGTCCTGTTACATTACAACAATCTGCTAATATCATGCTTCTACTATCCGGGGTAAAATACCGGCTTATAGCATGTTATGAACACCTACGCTGAAATTTTTAAAGAGAAAATGTTATAGCCAGGCGCAGTTAAAATACTATACAAACCAATCTTATTACCGCGAAATCTTTTTTCAACGCGCATGCTCATAACGCATATAAACGATGTAGGTAAGCACAAAATAAAAAACCGTTTAGATATACTTTAGCTTTCCATATCTATATATCTCAAAAAATACTTCAACTATCTCAAGATCGCACAATTATACATTTATAACAATCTGTTTTCGTATTCCTTTACGAAAACAGATTGTTATAATATCTGCAAAAAACGCACTAACAAGCCGGCTTCACATCTGTACTTGCCAATGTTTCCTGCGCAGCTAAAATCTCCTCAACAATCTGTTTTAAAGAAATTCTAATATCCCATTCCGGGTAATGAGAACGCATTTTTCGCAAGTCGCTTATATAGCAAATATGGTCGCCGATACGGTTTTCTTCGCTTAAAGTATATTTCACTTCGTAGCCGCTTAGTTCTTTTATAAGCTCAATACATTCCAAAATAGAAGCAGCATTATCTCTTCCACCGCCAAGATTGTACACTTCGCCCGGACGAGGATTTTTAATGAATGCTTCGAATGCTTTTACAACATCTTCAGAGTGGATCTGGTCTCGAACCTGCTTGCCTTTATAACCGAAAATAGTGTATTGTTTGCCTGTAACGGCCACTTTTACCAGGTAACTTAAAAATCCATGCAGCTCAACACCGCTATGGCTTGGGCCGGTTAAGCAACCACCACGGAAACAAACTGTCGGCATACCGAAATACAAACCATATTCCTGCGTAATAATATCTGCTGCTGCCTTGCTTGCCCCGAAAAGGCTGTGTTTGGTGCGGTCAATCCGGAAATCTTCAGCGATACCATGGTAATATTCCGGTTGCGCATAATCCCAGCGGGTTGGTGTTTCTACCAGTGGAAGTTCATTCGGCGCATCGCCATAAACCTTGTTCGTGCTCATATACACAAACGGCGAATTGAATGTGTGGCGGCGGCTTGCTTCCAAAAGGTTTAAAGTACCAACCGCGTTTGTATCGAAATCTTCGAAAGGAATTTTTGCGGCGAGATCATGGCTCGGCTGCGCAGCACAATGGATTGTTGCATCTGGCTTATGTTCCTCGTAAACCTTAAGTATTTTTTCACGATCCCTTATATCAACATCCAGTGTTTTAAAGTTGTAACCTTCTTTTTCCAGGAGATTACGGTTCCAGTTGGTGTCGCCGCCTTCGCCAAAAAAAAACTTGCGTAAATTGTTATCAATACCAATTATTTCATGGCCTTGCTTACCGAAATAGCGAACAGCTTCCGAACCAATCAAACCGCTGCTGCCTGTAACTAATATCTTCATTTGTATAAATTGCTTTATATTTGATTTAATGTAATTAGTACAAATATAGCTATTGTGCGCGTTTTTTTAACAACAGATAAACTTCGACAGGAATAAGGGTGGCTTAGTGCCTTATGAGATCATTGAATTCACTGATTATGTTGGCGCTTTTTACAATATTATTCTCGAAAACCTCAATCGGCATGCCTTAGATTCTGCGGACTGGAAACGCAATATTTCTATAAGTTCCCGCAATATTGGCCCAAAAGTAAAATAATATCTAACCAGCAAAAATCCGCACTTTTAAATAATGGGCGCAATGGCGTGAAAGCATTTTTTCTGAAACATTGATATGGCAATATTATTGAAAAGGAATTATTCTGCAAAGCTCAATCATGCATTCATACAATCCTTCAACCATTTTCCTGGACCAAAGCATTTTTCAGCCAAACCACATATGGAAATAGCTTATTCACATTTATTTAGCTGCTATAATTTGAACTTTGAACAGTTTCTCCACCGGTTTACAAACATTCTAAAAATCTTTTCCACAAATTTCAAAATTTATCCACGGTCGTTGATTTCTTTTTTGAACACAATTCAAAATCGGCCTCCATTTTAATTAATCGAAGATTTTGAAGCAATTTTGCAATCTTGAGTTATCCACAACGCTTCCAAACAAAAGGCTTACTTATCCACGTTTTATAGGTGTAAAATCCATTAAAAAGAATTTGTATGAAAGCGATATGGAAGGGAACATTATCATTTGGATTAGTTAGCATACCAATAAAATTATTTTCGGCGGTTGAATCGCAAAGCATCGGTTTTAAAATGCTATGTAAAAAATGCAAAAAGCCGGTTCATTATAAGCGCTTTTGCGAAGGCTGCAAAGAGGAAATAAGCATGGCCGATATTGTAAAAGGACTCGAAATTTCGAAAGGAGAATATATCATATTTACACAGGCCGAACTGGAAAAACTAAAGCCGGCAAAAAGCGACAGAATTGAAATACAGGAGTTTGTAGATGCTGCGGAAATCGACCCAATCTATTATAACAAAGTATATTTCTGTGCGCCGCAGCGTGTTGGCGAACGCTCATATTTCCTTTTTAAAGAGGTACTTACCGCGAGCGATAAAATTGCAATCGGCAAATTTGTGATGCGCGAAAAAGAGCACGTTTGCGCTATTCGGGTTTTCGAAACCGGCCTGCTGCTAACCACTTTAAATTACAATTACGAAATACGCGATATTAAAGACATCAAGGAACTGAAGGAGCAGCCAGAACTGAGCAAAGCAGAATTGAATCTTGCGATACAGCTCGTAAACCAGCTTTACGAAGAGGAATTTGACATGAGCGAATTTCGTGATACGTACAGTGATAAGTTGAAGGAAATGATGAAAAATCGCGGCAGTGTAGAGGTAAAAGACGAAGACAGAAAAGTGGTAAAAATGGAAGAAACGCCGCTTCTGGAGCAATTGAAAGCCAGTTTCGCGAGTAAGAAAGCATCAGCCAAACCCGAAAAACCGAGTAAAAAACCATCAAAAAAACGCGCGTAATTATGAAACACATCGAAACCATGCTCTCTAAAACGGGCAACATGAAAGACCTTGTACGTGACGGTTTTATTTACGAGCCGAAACTGGATGGCGTTCGCGCTTTTTGCTACAAAGCCAGTAAGGATATCGAGTTTATAAATCGTCGTGAAAGGAACATTACAGCGCGTTATCCGGAACTGAATTTTCCGGAATTGATCAATACAAAAAGTTGCATTTTAGATGGTGAAATAATTGTGTATAACGAGAAAGGGAATCCGGATTTTCATTTATTGATGCGCCGCGACCAGTCTTCAAACCCAATGTTAATCAATATAATGAGTGAGGATTTACCTGCAACTTATGCTGTTTTCGATATATTGATGAAAGATGGAAAAGACCTTACAAGTTTACCATTATCTAAGCGAAAAGCCATTCTGGAAAAGCTTATAGATGAATCGCCGCGATTGCAGAAAATACATTATACCGATGATGGTTTGGGTTTGTGGAGCTTTGTTATGAACCGGCATCTGGAAGGCGTTGTAGCGAAAAAAGCAAACAGTTCTTACGAACCGGGAAAACGCAGCGGAAGCTGGATGAAGATAAAAAATTTCAAAACGCAGGATTGCATAATTGTAGGTTTCTCGCAGGAAAAACGGATTTTATCTGCATTGGCATTAGCCGCTTACCAGAATGGAAAATTGAGATTTTTAGGCAAAGTTGGAACCGGATTTAAACAATCACTTTTAGTTGAATTATACGACCAATTGAAAGGAATTACGATCGAAAAACCAGATTTCAGGGTTCCATCGCATTATAAAGGAATAACCTGGGTACAGCCAAAACTTGCATGCGAAGTTCAGTACCTGGAATTTGGTTCGGATGGCATGTTGCGCTCACCTTCTTTCTTAAGATTGCGTAACGATAAACCACTGAACCAATGCATATTGGAAATCCCTGAAGATAAGAAACTGGATAGTGAAAATGGTTATACAAAAATGGCTAGTTAAACAAGGATAATTAAAAATGTCAAGATCAAGGCGTGCTATCGAAATTAATTCCGGAGTTTACAAACTGTAAATGAGGATATTAATCTCGATAGCACAACGCAGAGATTGACGTTTTAAATTGTCCGCAAAAATATAAATTGGTTGTAAGATGACGGTTCGTGTCCATAATGTACAAGTTAGCAATCCCCGGAAAATACTGTTTCCGGGGAGCGGGATCAGAAAGATTGACATCATAAAATATTATGAATTTATTGCGCCATATATTATTCCGCATTTGCAGGGCCGGCCCATCACCATGCACCGTTTCCCGGAAGGAATAAATGAGAGCAATTTCTGGCAGAAAAGCGCGCCTAAATATTTCCCTGATTACATTGAACGCGTGGAAGTTGATGAAGATGAAGGCACGAAACTTTACGCTTTAATTAACAATACCGAAAGCCTGATTTACATTGCCAACACAGCGAGTATTCCATTACATACCTGGCAAAGCAGAACACCCAAACTCACTCTACCCGACCAGGTAATTTGGGATTTAGACCCTTCTGATGATGATTTTGATAAAGTGCGTTTGGGCGCGAAGCTTATGAAAGCAATATTGGAAGAACTTGGCCTGCAACCATTTTTAAAAACAACCGGAAGCAAGGGTTTGCATTTGCAGGTTTCCATCAAACCACAATATAATTATGATGTAATAAAGCAATTTTCTAAAAGTGTTGCCGAATTTGCCTCAAAAGAAATCCCGCAGCTTTTCACCACGGAAATACGTAAAAACAAGCGCGGCGACAGGATTTTCGTGGATTTTCTGCGTAATCAATATGGTCACACGGCCGTTTCACTTTATTCTGTGAGGCCAATTGAAGGCGCGCCTGTTGCAGCACCCATTTATTGGGAAAAGATTGATGAGTTAAATCCAAAATCTTTCAACATAAAAAACATAAAAAAACGCATTTCTGCGGAAGGTGATATATGGAAAGATTTCTACAAGAAGCCTCAAAGTATTACTCGCGCAGTCAAGAAACTGGAAGAATTGTACGAGCCTTTACCCTTGAAATTGAAGCGGGCGTAAGTTATCCAGATATTTCAGTATTCGAGAGCGTGCGTACGAAGTAACAAACTTCGGTATATTGAAAAAGTGCGTAAGTAATCTATCAACTACCGTGATTCCAGTGCAGGCCGGATTCTCGAACATTCGAAGTGAGAATAATTTGCATATATCACTTTGCTGGAAAATGCTTTTGTCTTGAACTTTGATTTATTTGATTTTAAAGATTAGTATGATTTCGATTTGCGCAGTGAAGTTGGGGATTAGCTGCGCTGCTACTTCGTGGTCCGGCCTGCGCCGGAATGACGGTAGTTGTTCGAGGCGCTTCTAAGTTCTATTAGCTTGCTATAATGAGGTTATCAAAATAAAAATGGGTCTGCAGATACTTGCAAACCCATATATACTTTTATCGAAAAATGATTTCTAATCTATTGAAAAAATAAGCCGCGATGCGAAGCCAATTTTTCAATTTTTCAATCCTATTCAAAAACCTCGCAAACTCTACCTATTTGCCCATCTTCCAAGCGCACTTTTATACCGCGCGTGTGATATGGTGCGGAAGTAAGAAGTGCTTTTACAATTCCACGCGTTCTGTTTCCTGTGCGCTGGTCCTTCTTCAGGATAATATCTACTTCAACACCAGGATAAATATCGGCTCTTGTTTTACCGTCCATTGGGAAATGAGTGAATGAGTGAATGAGTGATTGAATGAATAGTTTCCCCCGCAATTCCATATAAGCATTTGCAGAAAAATGCTTTATGTTAATTGAAATTGTGTTTGAAAATTTTATATGTGATTTCTGCAATTAACACTGCAAATATAAGTACAGAAAAAATAATCCAGTAAGATTTTGAGTAATAAAACGGCATTTTATTATTGGGCGAATTTCTAAATACCAAAGCATGAATTGGCCATGAAATAAATAAAACAATCCCTGCCCATAAGATAATATAAATTCCCATAATACAATTTACAAAAAAGACTAAGTTTTAACCCAGCCTTCCTGTAAATATATATTAGTTATTCGCCGATTTGAACTGCGGGCGTTGTGCGTTCTCACTCCTGCCCGAATTCTGACCTCCGCCTGAATTGCCATTTCTGCCGTTGTTGCCACGATTTGGTCCGCGGTTTCTGCCGTTAAAGCTTTTGCGGCGATTGTTGTTTTTGTCTGAGCTTGAGAAGATTTGCTTTACTTCTTTTGGCAAATCGAAACCTACAGGAACCGGGCTGTTGAATGGCTGGTCCTTAATTACCGGAATTTTCTGACGCGTAAGTTTCTCAATATCTTTAAGATAAGAACGCTCTTCTTCATCTACAAAGCTAAAAGAAACGCCACTTGCGCCGGCACGTGCTGTACGGCCAATGCGGTGAACATATGTTTCAGGCTCGTTAGGAATTTCGTAGTTGATTACGTGTGTAATTTCATCAACATCAATACCGCGAGAAGCAATATCTGTAGCTACCAGTACGCGGATTCTGCCATCTTTAAAGTTGGTGAGTGCGCGCTGACGGGCATTTTGTGCTTTGTTTCCGTGTATGGCTTCCGCTTTTATTCCGGCTTTGTCGAGGTCTTTCACCACTTTATCGGCGCCATGTTTTGTACGTGTAAATACAAGTACTTTTTTTATGGTTTTATCATCTAAGATATGATGTAAAAGCGCGCGTTTCTGTGGTTTTTCCACCATAAACACAAACTGGTCAATCTTCTCGGCTGTTGTGGAAATTGGTGTAACTTCTACTTTTACAGGCTCGTATAAAATGGTATCAGCAAGATTCTGAATTTCTTTCGGCATGGTTGCAGAGAAGAAAAGATTCTGGCGGCGTTTCGGTAAAAGGGCAACTACTTTTTTCACATCGTTAATAAAGCCCATATCCAACATACGGTCAGCTTCATCCAAAATGAAAATTTCTACGTGCTGTAAATTCACCACGCGCTGCTGAATCAAATCCAGCAAACGGCCTGGTGTTGCGATAAGTATTTCTGTTCCGCGACGAATTTCGTTTACCTGGCTAACTTGCGAAACACCACCGAAAATTACGGTATGTTTCATTACAATGTTGCGGCCATAAGCGCTGAAACTATCATCAATTTGTATAGCAAGTTCGCGGGTTGGTGTAAGTACAAGGCAACGGATGTTTTTTTGTCCACGGTGACCGGGATTTTCGTTCAAACGCTGTAATGTTGGTATGGCGAAAGCTGCTGTTTTTCCTGTTCCTGTTTGTGCGCAGCCGAGTAGGTCTTTACCTTCTAAAATGCTTGGGATTGCTTGTTGCTGTATAGGCGTTGGTGTGGTGTAACCTTCTAATTTTAATGCGTGCAGAATTTCTTCTGAAATGTTTAAATCGTTAAATGTCATCTAAAATGTATAATGAGAAAAATAAATAAGATGCAAAGGTACGCTTTTGCAATGGTGAATGGTGAATGCTGAATTGTGAATGAATTTTAAAGGACGGATTGGTTTTAAAAGCGTACAATAGCTCACAATTCGGGCAACTGAAGCATTTTTCGGAGAAGAGATATATGCAGTTCAGTTATGGGAAATACAAATTGTTGGGGTTTTGCGTTCCGATTGATGAAGTTATGGGTTATGAATTATTTGAGTTGGGTTTCTAAGAGTTATTTTTTCCATTCTCAAACTCACCGATTATTGCACTTAGTTGTGCAAACTCTACTTGTGTAATACGATTTTCCTGGAAAGCGGCTGTAAAAACATCAGTTACATAATCATAATCTGATTTGCTTTTTATTTTACCGCGTTTTAAAATTTTAGATAATTTATCTACTCTTGCATAATCTAAATTATAATTTTTAACCTCTTTCCAGAAATATTCCACAGCTTCTCCTGTTGCTTCCTGGAAATATATAAAAACATCGTTTTCTATATATTTTAATGACCTAAGATTCTTAAACTTGGTCTCCGGATTTAATGCATCTTCTTTCGCTTTGGAATAGACTGTAATAAACTGATTTAGGTTTTCCTTTGTCCAATCCCTTGGTGGAAATTTTTTAATTGCCGAAATAGCTAAATCTATTGCTTTAGAAAGTTTCAAAGATTGGCTTTCGTATTTCTCAGGATTTTTCATTTTTAATTTACAAGATAAAATCAGAAATCACATATATGCAATCTCCAAAAAATGCTTTTTATTTATTCTAAGAGATATATTTAAATAAAATTTAATTTCAATTTGCTCGCTGGATTTAACATTTCCGTTCTTAAAATCTTCTTCAGATCTATCAATTCTGGAATTTAATTCTTCTTCCGATATTGAATGTGGATTTTCTTCTGATGTAATTTTTTGAAGTAAATTCTCAAGCTGAGAAATGATTTCTTCGCTTTGTAATTTTAAAATGCTTTTATAAATTCTATTTTCCTGTTTTCTAAATTCAAAACTGCTTTTATTCCATTTTGCAAATTATTTCGTGCTAACTTTCCTCATTTAAATCTGTAGTTTA
>DAIUCM010000158.1:0-9627 GCA_036846145.1 Bacteroidota bacterium | reverse complement strand
TTCCATGATGCTAAGATACAGCTTTTTTCGCTGTTATAAGTAGAACTTAGCCATTGCCCTTAATCATAAATATTGTTAATATTTTTGCTGGAAATTAATCTTTAGCCTTAAAATAATTTACTGTGTATAAAATCGAAACACTCCAATTTCTAAAGAACCTGAAGGAAAATAACAACAAAAACTGGTTCGACGCGCATAAAAATGAGTATGATGCAGCGCGCGAAGATCACTTGCAGTTTACTTCCAAACTTATTGCTGCTATTGCGAAATGGGAGGAAGATGTAAAGAAATTGCAGGCAAAGGATTGTGTTTTCCGTATTTACAGAGATGTGCGTTTCTCTAAAGATAAAACGCCGTATAAGTCTCATTTCGGCATTTATATTTCACCGGGTGGGAAAAAATCGCCAAAAGCTGGTTACTATTTTCATCTCGAACCTGGCAACGCTTTTTTAGGCGGCGGCATGTGGGAACCGGAACCTGCACAGCTTAAAGCCATCCGCCAGGAAATTGATTACAACCTGGACGAGTTTGAGGATGTTTTGAACCAGCCCGGCTTTAAGAAATATTTCAATGGACTGGATGGAAGCAAGCTGCAAAAAGCGCCTAAAGATTATCCTGCCAATCATCCCGGCATTGAGTACCTCAAGTACAAAGATTTTACGGTGATCTATTATTTCGATGATGCCTTACTTACTTCCGATAAGCTTATTAAAGTTTGTACGGAAGCTTTTGCCGCCATGCAGCCGCTGAATGATTTTTTAAACCGTACACTGGAATAGGGCAAAGCATTTTTGGAAAAATGTATATATGGTTATTTTGTTGATTGCGTAAGGAGTTGGTTAATTATTTTGGTTTCGAATGAATTAGTCAGGATTTTTTGATCGTTTTGCCGCTTAATGGGTAAAATAAATTTTCCATCATGCGGGCATCGGTGCTGGAAACCAATGAGTTTAAGGTTAGATCTAAAGTTATCGCCCGATAGCACAATTTCAGCTTCATATCCATCGAAACAAAAATCATCTAACACATATATTTGCATAGTGTCTTCAACCGTCAGCATGGCAGAATTACTTGCCGGAATGGAATCGCCCGTGAAATTATTTACTTGATGCTGGCTTGCTGAATCTAAAATATAACTGCTGTTTGTGTAATTATTCCAGTGCTTTATAGTTTGCAGGTTGTTAATTTTCTCTTTTAAAGTATGTAAAGGAAAATCGAAAGCATAATCTTTTTTAGCGGCTATATTTGTATTGTATGATGTTGCAATAAAAGAGAATGCAGTTAAAACAATAGGTACAACAGGGTGAAGTCTTAATTTCTTCAGCGAGGCCTTCTTGCCTTCGCTATAAAAAGATAGCGGCAAAATTAGCAAAGCTGATAGATCTGAATAATCTACAACCCTGCTGATACTAAATATTCCGAACTTGTTCCAGGTTTCTATGAAATACTGACTATGAGGAGATTTCCAGATAATAAACAGCACTGCTGTTAGCCAGTAAACTGATTTTTTATGTGCAGGAAATAACGCAGTCCAGAAAATAGGGAAAATAAAGAGTCCTGCAAAATCTGATAATTTACCTGTTAGCGCATTGTTAAAAATCGACTTAAAAAAAAGATCATTTAGCAATAGCAGGCTCAATCCGAAAATGAACCAATATGACCGGAATATTTCGCCGTTTTTTTTATGCACCTGCGTTATACAATCGATTGGAAAATTCATACGTGGTTTGCTGGCTAATAACTCGTAAAAGTGAATCAAACATACGAAAAATCAAACTGTGCGGTTAAAAAACACGAGTTATGCCCGAGGCTGGCGCAAGACTAAGCGAAGCGGTACTTGTGCCATTGTTCAGTAAGGTAATTTTCCATTTTGCTTAGCCGCTGGCGCCAATCTGAACGATAGCAGAGTTTGGTGCATTATAAATTATAGCACTCTGCGAGTGCACTTTTTTAATAATTTCATCTTAATATCTTAGTCAAGCTCTTAAATTCTAAGGGCAATCTAAAGCATATGGCAGGCAAATAGCAGATCATGAATTTTGTATTTGGTGTTCATTTATTGCAACTGTACAAGAATATATGCATTTTTAAAAATGGTACACTCAGAGCGTGTGAAGTCTTATTAAGCACTAATTTCCACTTCCTTCAAATTAACGCCAGCGGGTGAGGTAGAGAGATTTTGAAGCCAGGCGCATTCTCACCTGGCTTTATATATTAATCCAGCATAAACGAAAAAATGCCTTAAGTATTTCTACCAAAAGCATTTTTTCGTTTATGCATATATGGATTAAACCGTAAGATCCGTTACAAAGTACATGAGCAACTTTGGCGTTGATTTATCGCCTTAAATATCTATGCTGCTACTGTAAGCTTTTTACGCCTGCTCATATTTAACAGCACAATACCTGCAATACTACTTGCCAGTGAGCCTACAAGTATGGCAAGTTTGGCTTCCGGAAGTAATGCCGGGTTGGTAAATGCAAGGTTAGCAATAAATATGGACATGGTAAAGCCAATACCGCCGAGGAAAGCCACGCCGAAAATATGCATCCACCGCACACCAATAGGCAGCGTGGTTAACCGCGCTTTTACCGATAGCCATACAAAGAAAGTGATACCTAAAGATTTACCGAGGAATAAGCCCAGCGCAATACCCAGTCCTATAGGGTCGGCCAGGTGGCTGGCCATGCCTGTATCTATATGAATACCGGCGTTGGACAGCGCAAATATGGGCATAATTAAAAACGAAACCGGCAGATGCAGTGTACGTTCCAGCCTTTGCAATGGCGTTTGTACGCTTTCACAATTGGCTTCAATGGCGTGTACAATTTCCTGCCTGGCTTCCTCAGCCTCATTATCATCATCCATCTCACGGGTGCTTTCGTATTCGCCCATAAGTTCGCCATTGGCACTAATGAAATCTTCTTTCCGTATGCGCGGCCTTGCCGGGATTGCTGTTGCTGCCAGTACGCCGGCAATGGTTGGGTGCACGCCCGATTTCATTAAGGCCAGCCACATGCCCAGGCCTAAAATATAATATAACAGCAAATAGCGTATAGAAAGCAGGTTTATGAGCCACAATACCGCGTACAGCGCAGCGCCGATGCCCAGCGCCATCCACGAAATATCGGAAGTATAAAAAACAGCAATAAGCACCACAGCGCCCATATCATCAACAATGGCAAGCGCAGCCAGGAAAACCTTCAGCGCAAGCGGAACCTTATTACCAAGAAGGCTTAAAACGCCAAGGGCAAAGGCGATATCTGTAGCCATAGGGATTCCCCAGCCTGCGGCAGATTCTTTACCCGCATTGAAAACATAGTAGATGAGGCCGGGAACGATCATGCCGCCGATAGCTGCGAAAATTGGCAGCGATGCTTTGCGTATGGAGGCAAGCTCACCGGTTAGGATCTCACGTTTAATTTCAAGGCCCACAACAAAAAAGAAAATGGTCATTAAGCCATCGTTTATCCAGAAATGCAGCGAGCGTGTAATATCATAAGGGCCTATTTGCAACCCAATTGGCGTGTGCCATAAATGCTCGTAACCTTCCGCCCAGGCAGAGTTTGCCCATACAAGCGCTATTACCAGCGATGTAAGCAATACAATGCCGCTGGCAATCTGCATATTTATAAATCGCTGTAGCGGATCTAATATTCTTCGTACAAGTTTATGCGGCGCCGGGCTGATAGGTATCTCCATATTCGATTATTAAAACAGGGCAAAGGTAAAATAATACTATCTTTTTTTTAAATCTATCTGTCTATACATGTAGTTTTAAGTAAATCGGCACATAATATGTTTACGGCAGGCAGGTTATTTTAGTAGTTTCCGCAACGCCCATTAAGCAAGCAAAAGCCGGAAATTAAGATTTCACCATATATAGCGGGCACAAAAAATGGTTTGCGCATAAGTTTCAAAGGCTGTTGTAAGTGTTTTACTTAAAGGCACTTGTAAAATCATAACAGTTAAAATAACCGCTTTCACCGAAATCTTGCTTATTTTGCAATAAAAATCTGCCGTTTACTGCCAGCCCGAAGTATTTTTTTGGCCAGGTATATATGTAAAAATTTTTTCTGTTAACCGTTTTGCAAGTGCTAATTCAACGTATCAAGGCAGTTTTGGCCGGTATAAAAAATCGTATTCAAAGTTTTCGCAAGGCTGGCAAAGATACAACAGGCGTTACTTACTGGCTTATTGCTTTCGGCCGCAAACTGGTGTACTGCGTGCTGCTTTTTCTTTTGTTTATTTTTCTTATAGATATAAATTTCCTTTACCTGTTCGGCGCCTCGCCAAGCCTCGATGAACTGGAAGATCCTTACCTGCAGTCGGCCAGCGAATTATACACTGCCGATGGTGAACTTTTGGGCAGATACTATACCGAGAACAGGTCGCCAGTGGATTACGACCAGATTTCGCCCATGATGGTGAAGGCGCTTATTGCTACCGAAGATGTTCGTTTCTACAAGCATGCCGGCATCGACTGGCAATCCATACCTTCCATTGCGGTATATGCGGCCCGCGGCGATAACCGCGGCGGCAGCACCATTACACAGCAGCTCGCTAAAAACCTTTACAAAACCCGCACAAAGGGCTCGGTTGGCCTTTTGGGCCACATACCCGGCGTTAAAACTATTGTAAGCAAAAGTAAGGAATGGATCACTGCCATTAAACTGGAGCGCCGTTACTCCAAACAGGAAATTGTAACCATGTACCTGAATACGGTTGATTTTGGCGCAAACTCGTTTGGTATTAAAACGGCATCGCGCACATTTTTTGGCACAACGCCCGATAGTTTAAGTATTCCGCAGGCGGCCATGCTGGTTGGCTTGCTAAAAGCGCCTACTTATTACAGCCCTATTATAAATCCTAAAAATGCTTTGGTACGGCGTAACACGGTAATGAGCCAGATGGTGAAGTATGGCGTGCTTGCCCCGGAACAATTCGCGAGCCTGAGCCAGGAGCCGATTGCGCTGAAATACCATGTAGAAAAACATTATGACGGGCCGGCAACCTATTTCCGTGGTGTGGTAAACAATTACCTGCGCGCCTGGTGTAAAAAGAACGGTTACGATTTATATAGCGATGGCCTGAAGATTTATACCACTATTGACAGCCGCATGCAAACCCTTGCCGAAGAAGCTGTTGAGGAACGTATGAAGAACCTTCAGGTGGCGTTTGATGCGCACTGGCGCGGGCAGAACCCCTGGGTAGATGACAAGGATAAGGAAATACCTGGCTTTATAGAGAATGCGATAAAACGAACTTCCTACTATAAACATCTTACAAAAAAATATAAGAACCAGCCCGAAAAAGTTGAGCAGGAACTGCGTGAGCCGAAACGCATGCGGGTTTTCAGCTGGAAAGGAGAGAAAGATACTACTTTCAGCACCTACGATTCGCTGTCGTATTACAAGCGGTTTTTACGGGCGGGTTTTATGGTGATGGATCCATACACCTCGCAGATAAAAGCATGGGTGGGCGGCATCAATTATAAATATTTCCAATTCGATCATGTACGCCAGGCAAAACGGCAGCCAGGCTCTACATTTAAGCCTTTTGTATATGCCGCCGCTTTCGAAAATGGCTGGGGGCCGTGCGACAGGCTAATTGACCAGCGTACAAACATAAGGTTCTTCGATAAGAAAAAAGGAAAAGATACCATTTGGTCGCCGCACAATGCCGATTATGTTTTTTCCGGATCTAACATGACTCTGCGGCGCGCAATGGGAAAATCGGTGAACTCGGTAACGGCTCAGCTATGCGAAAAAATAGGCTGGGAAACCGTTATAGATTATGCGCACAGAATGGGCATACGCAGCCCGCTGGATACAGTGCCTTCTGTTGCCCTGGGTAGCAGTGATGTGTCTCTATATGAATTAGTTACGGCTTATGCGCCTTTTCTGAATGAAGGCATCACTGCGCAGCCGTCTTTCGTAACGCGTATAGTTGACAGGAATGGAAAAACCATTCACCAGTTCAGCCCGAAACGAAAGCGCGCGCTTAGCGTGGAAACGGCCTGGCTGATGCTGCATATGCTGAAAGGAACCATTGAAGAACCCGGCGGAACCGTACAAAACCTATGGAGCTTTAAGCTATGGAACGGCAACGAGCTGGCAGGTAAAACCGGAACATCATCTAACCACAGCGATGGCTGGTTTATTGGAGTAAGCAAAGATCTTATTGCTGGCGCGTGGGTTGGCGGCGAAGACCGCAGCATACATTTTCGTACTTCCGCCATGGGCGAAGGCTCAAAAACGGCGCTGCCAATTTTTGGTATTTTTATGGAGAAGGTTTACGCAGATCCATCGCTGGGCATTACGTACGGTTATTTCCCGAAACCGCCGAAAGGTGTGGTCAAGAAAAACATGTTCTGCCCAACATTTATACAGCGAAGCGATTCCACATCAACCGGCAGCGATTCAACTGCAAACGATGCTGTGCCGGAGTAATTCGCATATATCACATCGCCAAAAAATGCTTCAGCCGTAATTATTTTAACATTTTGATTGAAGCAACGGGTACTTTCGAAAGCCATACAATTGCGCTATCTTTGAATTGAAATGGCTATTGAATATACATTCCGGAAGATAAGCGAAATTCTGCACGGCGAAGTGCTTTTTAATAATTCCCGGCAGGAAAGAATATTAAATTTAGGTTACGATAGCAGGATACTTTCCAGCCCGCCGGAAACACTTTTCCTCGCGCTGAAAAGCAAGAATCACGATGGACATCTGCATATACAGGAGTGTTTCCTGAAAGGCGTGCGGAACTTTGTAGTTTCAGATAAAAACGCTGTTGAAAACCTGCCGGATGAAACTAGGTACAACAGCAATTTTCTATATATAACCGATACAAAAAATGCTTTACAGCAACTGGCCGCCTGGCACAGGAAACAGTTTGATCTACAGGTTATTGGTATTACCGGCAGCAATGGTAAAACGGTTGTTAAAGAGTGGCTGACCCTGCTTCTGCAAACCGATTACAATATTGTACGCAGCCCCAAAAGCTTCAATTCGCAAATTGGCGTTCCTTTATCTGTTTGGCAAATCAACCAACATCATAATCTTGGTATTTTCGAGGCGGGAATTTCTTTTCCGGGCGAAATGGAACATCTTGAAGCGGTAATTCAGCCCCAGATCGGCATTTTTACAAATATTGGCGAAGCCCACCAGGCACATTTCAGCAGCATTGATCAAAAAGTGCAGGAAAAATTAAAGCTTTTTCAGCAATGCCAAACCCTAATTTACTGCAGCGATTATCCGGATATTGAACAAGAGGTTCAAATACTAAAAACCCGGGCTGAGAATAATAATAAAGCATTTTTGGGCTGGAGCATATATGGAAAAGCCGATATAAATTTCCAGCTGCAAACTGTTAAAAATACAACTGCGGTAAAAGCAGATTATAAGGACAATATTATTGCGTTTGTGCTTCCGTTTACGGATAAAGCTTCGGTAGAAAATGCATTGCACTGCTGCGTGCTTTTGCTGTATTTTGGTTTCAGCGAGGCTGAGATACAACAGCGCATTCTGCAGCTGCAGCCCATAGAAATGCGTTTGGAGCTGAAGGAAGGCATAAACGGCTGCACCATCATAAACGATAGTTACAGCTCCGATCTGCAAAGCCTCGCTATTGCTTTAGATACGCTGAACCAGCAAAACCAGCATCCGCAAAAAACACTTGTTTTATCCGATATTTTCGAAACCGGCCGCAGCGAAGTAGCATTGTACCAGGAAGTTGCGCAGCTTTTAAGGCAGAAGAACATACATAACTTTTTTGGCGTAGGTGCGGCATTGAGCCGTCAAAGCCATTTTTTCCCCGATAACAGCAGATTTTTCAGCTCTACCGATGATTTTCTGCGCAGTTTTTCTGCCGATGAATTCCGCAACCAGGCCATACTTATAAAAGGCAGCCGGGCCTTTACTTTCGAAAAAATAGCCCGTAAATTGCAACGCAAGGCGCATGTTACCGAGCTGCAGATCAACCTCAGCGCGCTTATTCACAACCTTAATGTGTACCGCAGCCTGCTGAATCCGCAAACAAAAATTATGGCCATGGTGAAAGCATTTTCTTACGGCAGCGGCTCATTTGAAATTGCCAATATTTTACAGTTCCATAAAGTAGATTACCTTGCGGTTGCCTATGCAGATGAAGGCGTTTTCCTGCGGCAGCATGGCATAAGCCTGCCCATAGTTGTAATGAGCCCGGAGGAAAGCGCGTTTGAAGCCATTATACAATATAAATTAGAGCCTGAAATTTATTCGCTCAACATTTTAAAGGGTTTCAGGGAAGCGCTTCATATATATGCCGCCGAGAAAATACCTTATCCTGTTCATTTAAAGATAGATACAGGTATGCACAGGCTTGGTTTCATGGAAGCTAGTATGGATGCGCTGCTGGCCGAGCTAAAAGAAGACAGATCGCTTAAAATAGCATCGGTTTTTTCGCATCTTGCTTCAGCAGATGTTCCCGGCCACGACGAGTTTACGCAAAAGCAGGTGACGAAATTTGAAAACGCCGCGGCCCGTATAGAAATGGCTGTTGGCTACAAATCATTAAAGCACATACTTAATTCCTCGGGCATAGTGCGCTTTCCGCATGCGCATTACGATATGGTTCGCCTGGGACTTGGTTTATATGGGCTGGATCCGACTTCGCAGCTTACGGCGCAACTGGAAACCGTAAGCACGCTGAAAACACACATTACGCAGTTAAAAAACCTGCAGGCGGGCGAAGCTATTGGCTACTCGCGCAAAGGCTTGGTAAACCGCGAAAGTAAAATTGCTATTCTGGGTATTGGCTATGCCGATGGATTTCCGCGCGCGCTGGGCAACGGCATCGGCCAGGTTGAAATTCATGGTAAACGCGCGCCTGTAATTGGCAATATTTGTATGGATATGTGTATGGCAGATGTTACAGACATTAAAAATGTGCAGGAAGGTGATGAAGTAATACTTTTTGGCAAAGATTTAAGTATTGATGAAATGGCCGGGTGGCTGCAAACCATCCCATATGAAGTATTAACCAATGTTTCACAAAGGGTTAAGCGCGTTTATTACAAAGATTGATACTTACATTATTTCAAGCATAAAGCATTTTTCACCAACATTATATATGCTTTAAAGCTGATTTCTTAATGCTTATAATTTAATGCCATCCAAACCCATTGAAACTGATTCCGCATCATGCATGGTTTTTAATTAACTACTCATAAAAGCTTGCTTTCTTTGTGAAAAATTCTTACATATAAGCCTGTAAATAAGACATATAACACTTTTTCAGCAAGCCCTGCATATGCAAAAAGCTACTTAACGTATTTGTTAAGCAGCTTTTAACTCTTTGCTCCTTATACGTTACTCTCAACTCATTTAGTTGCTTCCTTCCAGTATTTTGAAAAGCTCGCTCAGTTTCGGGGTAAGAATAATTTCGGTGCGGCGATTTTTGCTTCGGCCTTCCGGCGTTTCGTTCGTTGCAACGGGCTGTGTATCTCCACGGCCGGCAGCGGTTAATCTTTCCTGGTTCACTTTGCCTTCTTTTGCCAACAAACGTGTAACCTCTGTAGCACGCAGCACGCTCAGATCCCAGTTATCTTTTATGGTTCCGCTGCCTGCCAATGGTTTATTA
>DAIUCM010000157.1:0-9778 GCA_036846145.1 Bacteroidota bacterium | reverse complement strand
GTATATATCTTTGTTGCATGTTTAAACATTAATCTAATTTTATCTTTTAAAATAACAAACCATTAACAAAAATATTTTATGGCAAAAACATCATGGAAGATCGACCCGACACATAGTGAAATCACTTTTAAGGTAAAACACCTTATGATCACCAACGTTACCGGATTTTTTGAGAAATTTGATTTAACCGTAGAAACTGAGGATGAAGATTTTACAAAAGCAAGCCGTATAGAATTTACTGCCGATATCGATTCAATCAACACCAATAACCAGCAGCGCGATACGCACTTAAAATCAGCAGATTTTTTTGATGCGGCAAACCATGGCCAGTTAACATTTGTAGGTAAAACTTATGAGGCCAATGGCGATACCGGCTCATTAACAGGCGATCTTACCATTCGCGGCACAACAAAGCCTATGACCTTAAATGTTGAATACCACGGCATTGTACAGGACCCGTATGGACAAACGAAAGCAGGTTTCAGCGTTGATGGTAAAATAAAACGTAAAGAATTTGGCTTAACCTGGGATGCTGTAACGGAAGCCGGCAGCGTGGTAGTAAGCGATGAAATCCGCATCCACTGCGAAATTCAGATTGTTAAACAGGCGTAATCAAAAGCATTTTCCAGCAAATGGATATATGGAAAAGCTTCGTTGCCATTGGCTGCGAAGCTTTTTTATTTTTCCCTAACCCAGAAAATATAATCTGTCGGCGGCGGCGTAATTCCATTTTGCCTGAATAAAGTGCTTATCTGGGCGCGATGATGCGTTCCATGATTAATGAGGTGAAATAGAATATCGTGCAAGGTACTTTCAAAGCGCTCAGCTTTTGAGTTTGTATAGACAACCTGCTCAGAAAATACTTCATCTATTTTAGGAAGCGATTCCAGGAAACGCATCCAGCTCCTTTCGCTCGCTTCCATCCGCTCGGTTAATTCATCTGTTGAGTAAACTTCCCAGATTTCTGGAACAGCCTGCACAAAATTCGGCCTGATGCGGCTGAGCCAAACCTGTTGTGCGTTGCAAACATGACTGAGCAGCTTCATGGCTTCCGGTATATTTATATCGTGCTGATTATAAGCTGATAACAACTTACGATTAATGACGAAATTGTAACGAAACAGTTGCAGGAAATGCGCTTTCATTGGGCAAAACTACAAATCAAAAGCATTTTTCGCAATTTGTATATATGAAAGCGTAACTTAGTTTTTTAAAAACAGGCAAACCAATGAACCAGGATTATAAAATTCCCGCCCAAACACGCATTGGCCATGTGCATTTAAAAGTGAGCAACATACAAAAAGCGCTTGATTTCTATTGCGGATTGCTTGGCTTTGAGCTTGTTACGATGTACGGAAAAGATGCTGCTTTTATTTCTGCAGGCGGTTATCATCATCATATTGGTCTCAACACCTGGTACAGCAAAGATGCTCCGCCAGCGCCCACAAAAAGTTCGGGCTTGTTTCATACCGCCATCCTCTACCCTACTCGTAAAGATCTGGCCATCATTTTTAAACGTTTGATTGATGCAGATTACGATCTTACAGGCGCATCAGATCATGGTGTTTCTGAAGCATTGTACCTTAACGATCCGGATAAAAACGGCGTGGAATTGTACTGGGACCGCCCGAAGGACCAATGGCTAAAAAAAGCGGATGGCTCTATAGATATGTTTACGCATCCACTTGATTTAGAGGATTTGTTGAAGGAGGTGGAAGGGTGAGATTTTAGTAATTTTATAGTTAATTATTTAAAAATAAGAGTTTTGTGCAAAATCATGAAATTTAAACCGATTATTCTCGCTTGCTTTCTTCTTGCAATCTCATTTGCATTTCAGAATTCTGCCAAAAAATATATAAATCCTTTTCTTGGGTTAAAATATGATAAAGTAATTGCTTATGATTATAATGGTCAAGGTGGAAGAATAATAATTAATAATGGCAATTTGTCTTCTGCAATTAAAAAAGTTCATACCCTAACTAATAATCAAATAAATAAAATCAACCAGGTACTTGGCGATACATCAACTTATGGTGGTTCAACATTTTCATGCTTTGACCCTCATTTAGGTCTTGTATATTACCTTGATAATAAAATTATTGCTCACGTTAGTATTTGTCTAAGTTGCAATTTTCTTTCTTCTTCAATAAAAATCCCTGCTATTGAACAGGAACATAAGAAAATTAAGGTTGGCGAAAATCATTCCTATTTCGCTCATGGGTTTACTGAGCTTGGGAGTAATGAAATAAGTAAATTATGCAAAGAGCTTCAATTTAGCCATTGCAAAACAAAATACGATTAATTATAAATTTCGATATAACCTCAGCTAGCGCGAGCTTTTAGCTCGTGTTTTTACAGAAGTTTAAAAATAAAGGAACACGAGCTAAAAGCTCGCGCAATAGACTCAGGTTAAAAATATTATAGTTTAAATGCATAAACATGAAAATATCCTATTTCTCTTTAGTTTTTATATTTATTAGTTTAAGCTTCGTTAAAGACACAAAAATTCAGGTACATGATTTACTTCTTTCATGGAGTGAGGTAATAAGGTGTAACTGCACTTTTGCTAAAGATAAAGAACATTATTGGAGCAAAAAATTATTCTTTGCAAGAGATAGTGTTGGGAGGTATGGTTTAATCCAATTAACTGAAAACAATTCTAAAAATCCAAATATTGAGACTAAAATACCTATCGAAAAATTAGTTAGCAAAACGCGCAAAAAAGGCGAAAAATGGAATGAAAGTTATGTCAATGATTCCATACGAATAACACTAAACTCCAATCCAATCCCTAAACAAATAATGAATACATATTCATATGATGTTGATTTTAAGATGGTTTATAAAGGAGACACTTTAAAAAAGAAATTAATAGGTCATTGTAGTTTTTAGGATTCATATAAAACATCCTCAAAAAATGCTTCAACCATCGGCTAATTCCCGAATTTGCTAATTAAAAAGTTATTAAGTTTCTGGGAGCGTGAATCCTCCGCGTGTTCGGCGTAGTTTATAACTACGTCGAATTTTTAGCCGGTAGTTTAAAACTACCGGCTAAAAACAAACGAAGTGAAAACACTTCTTTTAGCATAAAAGCAACTGTAAATCCCATATATAACATTGTCCAAAAATGCTTAAACACAATTTTCACATCTTCACATTCCCACATTTTCACATTACATTTGCTAATTCTCGAATTTGCTAATTTGCTAATTAAAAAAAATGTTAAGTTTCTGGGAGCGCGAATCTTTTCTACAGTACGATATCATAATTATTGGCACCGGTATTGTTGGATTATCTACAGCTATTTCGCTGAAAGAAAAATTTCCAAAACGCGATATTCTTATTCTCGAGCGCGGACTTTTCCCCACCGGCGCCAGCACGCGCAATGCCGGTTTTGCCTGTTTCGGTTCGCTTACCGAAGTACTTTATGACCTGGAACACAACGGCGCTGACCGTACGCTTGCGGTGATAGAAAAACGCATTCACGGTTTGCAACTATTGCGACAGCGCTTAGGCGATGAAGCCATGGATTATCAGCATGTTGGCGGCTACGAATTGCTGTTCGATAAAGAAATGCCTGCTCTGCAACACATAGTAAAAGCAAACACGCTGCTGCAAAAGCATTTTCCCGAAGCCGTATATATGGAAAAACCTGAGCTTGTTTCAAAATTTGGTTTCAATAAAAATGTGGTTCGCACAATCGTTTATAATCCGCATGAAGGCCATGTACATACAGGTAAAATGATGCGTGCTTTGTTACGTTTGACACAGGAAAAAGGCATTCAGATTTTAACAGGCGCAGAAGTTACCGGAATGGAAGAAAATCCATCAAATGTAGAAATCAAAGTTAAAGAATCTACACGCGGAACGGTAAATTTCAAAGCCCAACAGGTTGTGGTTTGCGCCAATGCTTTTACCAGTCTGCTCCTGCCCGATTGTAAAATTACGCCAGGCCGCGGACAGGTCATCATTACCAAACCCATACAAAATCTCAATTGGCAGGGCGCTTTGCATTTCGATGAAGGGTTCTATTATTTCCGCAATGTTGGCGATCGCGTACTTTTTGGCGGGGGCAGAAATATGGCTTTCGAAGAAGAAACTTCCACTCAATTTCAATACAACGAAAACATTTTAGCGCAGCTTGAAAATATCCTAAGAGAAGTAATTTTGCCAGGTAAAAATTTTGAAATAGAGCAGCGCTGGAGCGGAATTATGGGTTTCAGTGAAGATAAGCAGCCCATTGTTCAGCAGGTTTCTGATAGAGTTATCGTTGGTTTTTCGTGCAACGGTATGGGCGTTTCGCTTTCATCGGCTATTGGTTATGATGTTGCGGATCTTATGAAATAATTTCACAATTTTATTGCAATTTGCGCGCTCAAAAATTTCAAATCGCATGAGAAAAGTATTGCTAAACCTCGCTGTTAGTTTAGATGGATTTATTGAAGACCAGAATGGCGCTTTCGACTGGTGTTTTACCGACCAGGATTATGGCATGACTGAATTTATGGATCGTGTAGATACGGTTTTATTCGGCCGAAAAAGCTATGAAGTTATGTTGCAGTACGATCCTGATCTATATCCGCAAAAGCAGAATATTGTATTTTCATCTACATTAGATAAGGCGCAAAATGCAGAAGTTGTACGTACAGATCCGGCCCAAAAAGTACGTGAATTAAAATCGTTGAGTGGAAAAGATATTTTCCTGTTTGGCGGATCGCAACTGATTGAAACACTTATGAGCCAACAACTTATAGATGAGTTGCATTTGTCCGTTCACCCTATATTACTCGGCAGCGGAAAGCCGCTTTTCCCGACTACTAACAGCCGAACAAAGCTACAGTTACTCGAATCTAAAACTTATGAAACGGGCCTGGTACAGCTAATTTATGGGCTAACCTAAAAAATTCAACCTGTTTAAAAAAAGTAATTGCATATTACTCACTAATTTTAAGCATGACGACAACATAAAGCCAGTTTTATATTTTTACAAAACTGTTTTACGAAAAACAGCAAAAAAAGCGTTTTATAAATAAAAGATTAAACATTTTTCCTGTTTTCACTGATTATAACATATAAAAAAATTTATATCAGGATAAGTAAACAGTATGGCGGTAATTATTACAACAGAAGAAGAATTAAGGAATTTATCTTATGAAAAACCCTATCTTTCGGTTAAATATCATAATGATTTTATACCTGTTTGCCATGAGCTTTATAAAACATATGTTCAGTTATCAAATGATTCGAAATACGAGAAAATAACTTTTATACGCATAAATTCGGAAGAGAACCAGATTGCGCAAAAACTTATAGAGAAAGATGTTTATTCATTTATGGCCATCTATAAAAACGGCTTTCTTATCGAATCCAAAACTATTTCTAACGAGGACGACATAAAGATGGTGCTTGACAAGCTGGCAGAAATTATCGAGTAATTAATTGACACTGAAAATAAAATCCGCAGTAAAAAAAATCCTTTAAGAATTACCTTAAAGGATTTTTTTCTTTTCTATTTTAAGTATAAACTTACATTTTTACAAATCTGTACCTTGCTGTTTCGCCGGTTGAAGCATTTTTCAGCAATAATATATATGTGCCGCCGGTAAACGAACTAACATCCATTTTAAAAACTTGCTGGCCAGGCGCAGCATCATATTTTTGCGCTACAAGCTTTTTGCCGTTTATATTGTAAATTTCGGCATGCAGGGTTTGTGCTGCCCGGGTATTAAAAGTAATATTTACATTATTAAGTGCAGGATTAGGGTAAATACTGATAGCGGCAATAAAGCTTGCCTTGTACTTTACAGCGTTGCCGGAAGGCACTTCAGTTGTAACGCCATCTGACGAAACTTTAACAACAACCCTGTTATAAGAAGGATCTGCCTGCGTTAATGTTACAAATGCAGATGTGGTTTTAAGGCCAGCTACCTCAGTATAAATTTCATAGGTACCAAAAGCAATATTACTGAATCCGAAATTACCATCTTTATCGGTGTACGTGTGCTTAACAGGCAATTTACCGGAATTATAAAGTATGATCTGCACATTTTGTAGCGGATCGCCTTCTTTTTTATTTGCGCCGGCAACAACTTTACCGCCTATGAATCCCTTACCACCCGTATTATTTCCTTTTATAAAAGATATACTGGCAGTTTTAAATGCTGAAGCTTTCTCACCGTTAAATGATACTGTATCGGCCAGGCTCCATTTTAGCGCAGAAGTATAATACGTTGGGATATTATGATCATAATACTTAGATTTTTTTTGAAGAGCAGTTTTTACCAGGTATTTTCCCGGCGCAACAGATGAGATAGTATATTGTGATTTTCCGCCGGTGCCTTTAGTTGTAAAAGCTGAATCAACAAGATTTAAAGTGCTGTCTTTTTCGTTGTACTGAATTAAATAAATGATTGCTTCATCTGCATGCACATATGTATTACTGGCCGAATCGTAAGCTTTTACCTCGCCGGTTATCGTTCCATCATAAATAACTGCCAGTGCTTTTACATGCATGGAAAAAGTATCGGTACATTTATATTTGGTATTGCTTACTTTCAGGCTGATTTTGTAAGTATTATCGGCGGCATAATTATGCGAGGTTTTGTAGAGGCCAACACCGCTTTGTGTTTTTCCATCGCCAAAATCCCAATCAAAAAGGCTGCTGTCTTTCCCAGCAAAATATTCCAGATCACTTTCAACATTTACTGTTCTGTATGGGTCATTTTCTAAAGTTGTATTGAAGCCGGCATGGCAGTAAAACGGATCAGTAATAGTAATTACTTTTCGCACGGTATCCGTGCATAAATCATCATTTGACTTCTGCGCCTGATATAAAGAAATAGTATATGAGCCTGCTTTAGCATAAGTATGCTTAAAATCAAGTTTATTTAGATTAATATATTCAAAATTTCCGTCGCCATAATTTAAAGAATAAGCATTTAGGTTGTTTAGCGGCAAATTAATTTCAATATTCAAATCTTTTTGTTTCACCTTAAAATTATAATTGCATAAACTTCTAACGCTAATTACTCTGTTAATACTTCTCATTGTATAATCCGTTTTACCAACAATTGTTAGTTTAGCCGTGTACAAACCCGCCCTTTTGTACTGATGTACAACAACATCTGAAGTTGAATCAGAGGAAGATCCATCACCAAAATCCCAATAAAACTTAATTTGCTGACCAGAGTTACAATAAGATTTATTAGTGAAGGTAAATTGCCCGAACCCTGTTTCTTCAACCGTAAAAAATGCCCGGCAGGATGTATCGTTCGCTTTAGCATTTAAAGATAAAAATATAAATGCTAAAGCAGCAACTGAGAATTTGACAATGTATTTCGTCATAAAATAATAATAAAACAAGCAAATTAGCAAAAGTGAAATTAAATTCAATAAAATTATATTTAAAATAGCACCCAAAGCATTTTTCAGCCATCCCATATATGAAAAAAACAGCGCGAAAAAATTTTCATCAATCAAGCAATCTTTCAACAAGCATTCATTCCCTAATTTTCTTTACCCGAATATTTACTTTATTTTTGCTTACTGAATTCCCAGCAAAATCTTTGCATATATGCCCGGTAAAAAAAATACTTCAATGGGGAAAATATCCGCTTTTGTTTGGGTTGTGTTATTGTTGTTGCCTGTAAAAATCTTTGCCCAGGATAGCATGAACCTGCAGCAATGTATTGCATACACATGGGAAAACAATATTCAGCTGGCACGTACCGGGCTGGATGCCCAACAAAGGCAAAACGTATTGTTACAAAGCAAGGCCAATATTTTACCATCGCTAAACGCAAATGCGAGCCACAATTATAACTTTGGCCGTACCGTCGATCCTTCTACAAACCAATTCGTTAACCAGCAAAGCCGTAATAATGGCTTATCCATATCAACAAACCTACTGTTATTTAATGGTTTACAAATGCTTAACCAGGTAAGGCAGGCTAAATGGAACCAGGAGGCTGGCTTGCATAACCTGCAGAAAGCAAAAGATGATGCCGCCTTAACCGTGGCCAATCAATACCTGCAAATTTTACTGCTTACCGAACGCCAAAAACAGCTTAGTAACCAGCTAAAAACCTCGCAGGAAAGTCGTATAAGAACCAAAAGCAGGTTTGATGCCGGCGCTGTTGCAAATGTAAAGCTGCTGGAAAGTGAAGCACAGCTCGCAGCAGACGAGTTGCTTTTAATTGACCTCGAAAATCAGCTCACAAGGGCTTACCTAAACCTTAAACAATTTATGAATTATGATATTGGCAAGGCATTAAAAATACAAAGTGTAAATTTTAACGGCCCGCTTATAGAATATACCGAAACGGAACTGAACCGTGTTTTTACCGACAGGCTGCAGCAATTGCCGGCGGTACAATCGGCCAGGAGCAGCCGCGAAAGCGCTTTATATGCGTTAAAAGCACAGCAAGGCAATACCAGCCCAAAGATTTATGCGAATGCCAGTTTGCAATCGTTTTACTCCTCGCTGGCACAAAGCTTCAGCGGCGCCACGCCCGATGGCTTTCAGCAGATTGGATTTACTGCGGACTCCATGCAGGTTTTTGCGCCAAGATATAATTACAGCACGCAAAGTGTGTCCTTTATTGAACAGGTAAACAACAATTTCGGACAATCGCTCGGCTTTACGCTATCTATACCGGTTTTTAACGGCCTGCAAAACAAATATGCCATACAAAACGCGAAAATAAGTTTACAAAACGCGCAACTTGGCCTTACCGAAGCTGAAATACAGGCGCGTAACGATGTTTATACAGCATTTGAAGGTATGCGGCTGGCCCAGCGCAAATTTAAAGCAGCAGAAATACGCCTTACAGCACAGCAGGCGCTTTTTCAACAGTCGGAACTAAGTTTTAACGCCGGCGCTATGAGTTTTTACGATTTTAATGCAGTAAGAAATAATTTCTCCAATGCACAAAGCGAAGTGCTACAGGCAAAATACGAGTATATTTTTCAAACTAAGGTTTTTGAATTTTACATGGGCATAGCTGTTTCATTTTAATTATTATAATTATCAAAAGCCAATTTTTGTGCATCCTGAAAGGCAAAGCTAAAGAATAAAAGTTTTTTACCGTAAACCGGAATTAATGATCGGAAGAAAAAAGAAAACCATAATAACCTTACCCATTGAGGTTATTTCAATTAAAGATGATGGTTACCACCTTTTTGTTGAGGTTTTAGTTAATGAACAGCCCGTGCGTTTACTATTAGATACTGGCGCATCTCGTACTGTTTTCGATACGGGGGTTATTCAGCGCGTTTGTGCCGATGCTGAACTGGAAGAAAATGAAGACAAAGCAACAGGTTTAGGCAGCAGCCAGGTAGAAAATTTTATTGTTATTTTAAATAAGCTTGCGCTGGGTGATATTCAATTAACTGATTACCAAACCGGCGTACTTAACCTAAGCCATGTTAATATCAGTTATGGCAATATGGGTTTTTCGCCAATTGGCGGCGTATTGGGCAGCGATATTCTTATGAAATTCAACGCAATAATTGATTATAAAAAACGCAGCCTTTTTATGGAAGCAAAAATGTAAATGTAACTCAATGTTATTTAGTTTGAGGAAGTTTCCCTATAACTTCCAGGCTGTGAGCCACAGCCCGGTGAGTTCCCACTGAAAATTCAATCGTTTAAAATTTTAAATGAGTATCCGGTTGTTAGGAACTATTGCTTTGTTAACCTCTCCGCCCTACGGGCACCCTTCTAAATGAGGAAAGGAGTGCAGCTCCGACTATAATTTTATCTTGAAGAGTTCTGTAT
>DAIUCM010000156.1:0-9780 GCA_036846145.1 Bacteroidota bacterium | reverse complement strand
GAATTGAATCATTCCATTCGGCAATCATGTTTTCTTTTATAATCAGCACAATACCCGGCCTCGTGTGAAGTTCTTTTCCTTCTTTGGTTTCACGATCGAATTCGACCCAAAATCCAGCCAAATGTGCATTATGTTTTTGTGCTACTGACTTTGCATGATTTGCAAAAAACATTAGGAATATTAGGAGAGACTGTAAACTATATTTCGTGGAAAATTCCATATATATCTTGCCTGAAAAATGCTTCAACATTTGGGTTAATTTATTGGGTCATCACAATAAAAGCAGTGAAAAATCCGATAAAACAAATTTTTCATATATAGCAAGTTACAAAAATGCACTTATTTGTATGCCTGAAAGTATTTTGTTAGCTGGCTTCCAGGCTTATGTTTTCTTTTTGCATTAATTACTATCAATTTAAACATAAAAAGCCCCGGTTTCCCGAGGCTTTCCATATATGCTAATGCAAAAAAATGCTTTAGTATTATCCTAAATAAGCTTTCAACAAGCCGCTTTTGCTTGATTTACGAAGTTTACGCAAAGCTTTCTCCTTAATCTGGCGAACACGCTCGCGGGTTAAGTTTACTTTCTCGCTAATGTCTTCATAAGAATGCGGAATGCTGCCTTCCAAACCGAAATAAAGGTTTAAGATCTCTTTTTCTTTCTCAGAAAGAATACTCATTACACGCGTAATTTCCTTCTGTAAAGATTCGTGGATCAATGTTTTATCCGGATTCGGCTCTGCGTTGCTCAGCAAAGTTAAAAGCGTAGTATCTTCATCATCGCTGATCGGCGCATCAATAGATAAGTGACGGCCGCTGGTAGATAAAGTTGTTTCTACTTCTTCTGTAGGAAGATCCAGTAATTCAGCAATTTCTTCTGTTGTTGCTTCACGCTCGAATTTCTGCTCTAATTGCGCAGCTGCAACACCAATCTTGCTTAATGAGCCTACTTTATTTAATGGAAGACGAACCAGACGAGACTGATCGGCCAAAGCCTGAAGAATAGACTGACGAATCCACCAAACAGCGTAAGAAATGAATTTGAAACCACGTGTTTCATCAAATCGCTGTGCCGCTTTAATTAAACCTAAGTTACCTTCATTAATTAAATCGCCAAGTGTAAGGCCTTGATTCTGATATTGTTTCGCTACTGAAACTACGAAACGTAAGTTTGCATTAACAAGTTTTTCTAAGGCAACCTGGTCGCCATCGCGGATGCGCTTGGCCAATTCTACCTCTTCAGTAGGGGTTATCATTTCTACCTTAGAGATCTCGTTAAGGTATTTGTCGAGAGACTTATTCTCGCGGTTGGTAAACTGTTTGTTAATTTTTAGTTGTCTCATAGTCCTCCTTGTGCGTGTAAATTTCCGGAATCGTTAGGTTGTATATTATGAATTATATTGCGCTGAACGGCATGAGTGGAATTATAGTTCCGTGTGATTTTGATTTTTAAACTAAAAAAGGGAATATTTGCTGTAGAATTAATAATGCCCATTTATTTATAAGTGTGCAAAGGTAATTAATATCTGTATTATACAATATATAATAAAAATAATGTCAGAAAATAGCATAAAGGATTATAAGGAAGAAATTGTTCGCGAAGAGATAAATAATCCTGCGGAATTAGATGAGTTCAGGCTTAAATGGCTGAGTAAGAAAGGTATAATTCCTGGGCTTTATGGCCGGATGAAGGAAATTCCTAATGAGCAGAAGCGGGAGTGGGGCGCACAGGTAAATGAGCTGAAACTTATCGCCGAAGAAAAATTCGCGGCAGCAACCGCATATATAGAAAGCCTGAAAAATGCTTCAGCATACAGCAATATTGATGTTACCTTAGATGCCGCGCCGCTGAGTTTGGGTGCGCACCACCCGTTATCAATTATCCGCGACAGGATGATCGATATTTTTTCGCGCTTGGGATTTGTGATCGCGGAAGGGCCTGAAATTGTAGATGAATGGCATAATTTCACGGCGCTGAACATGCCTGCAGATCATCCAGCGCGCGATATGCAGGATACGTTTTTTATCCGCCAGAATCCTACTTTGGTTTTGCGCACGCATACATCATCTGTACAGGTGAAAACCATGCAAAGCCAGGAACCACCCATCCGCATTATTTCCCCGGGCCGTGTTTTCCGTAAAGATAGCGACGCGACGCATTCACCGGTTTTTCACCAGATAGAAGGTTTGTATGTAGCTGAAAATGTTTCGTTTGCGGATCTAAAACAGACCTTGTATTATTTTGTGCAGGAAATGTTTGGCGAGCATACCAAGATCCGTTTCCGCCCAAGTTATTTTCCATTTACCGAGCCAAGTGCAGAAATGGACATCAGCTCCAAGAAAACCAACCCGGAAACCGGCGCGGAAGAAGACAGCTGGCTGGAAGTTTTAGGTTGCGGTATGGTAGATCCGGCTGTACTCGAAAATTGCGGAATAGATTCTAACAAATATACCGGTTTTGCTTTTGGTATGGGCGTGGAGCGCATTGCTATGGTGAAGTACAATATCAAAGATATTCGCCTTTTTTATGAGAATGATATTCGCTTTTTGAGCCAGTTTGTTGCAGCGGTTTAATTAATGTTCTTAGCGCAATATGCTGTAAAATGTAAGGCTGGCTTGAGTGAATTATCTTTCAAACAAGCCAGCATTTATTAATATTTGTTGCGGGATTCACTATTTCCGTTTACTTTAACTTTTCCATTGCTGTAAATAAAGCTAATATCTCTTCGGAATATTTGTCAACCATTGCCAGGCCATCTTTAGCTTCCTGTATTCTGCCTCTTTTGTATGAAAAGATCAGCTGATCTACAAAGCTGCTTAATTCACGGTTCAGCCTGGCGATCTGTTTCATTTCGGGAATGCTGCCGTACTTCGGCAGGCCGGTGCGGGTTAGCCATTCACCCATTGGGCCGCCTTGTGAAAAGAAGCTTTCGTCTATATTTCCACCATAAAGCGCGCTGCGTACTTTCGATTTATATAGAAAAAGCTTTATTCTTCCCTGCTGTATATCTAACTGGCTTACCTGCATCTAAATACCTTGGTGAATTAGGAGAACTAATATTTTCCTGCAATTAATTAGTTGTTTCAAGCGCCTCTAACTTTTTGCGTAAGTTTACAGTATCTGTAACTTCAATGGCGAAAGTAACTATGCCAACAATCTTATCGCGATTGTATAATGGCTGGTATGTAAATGTAAAGTAAGCATCTTCCATTATACCATTCCTTTCCAGCGGTAGAAACATTTCTTTTCCTATTACAGTTTCTCCTTCATTATAAACTTTATCCAACAAGGTTATAAAACCTAATTCTACGGCTTCGGGAATTGCTTCCGCCACTTTTCTGCCAATCAGCTCGCGGCCGGGTAAAGTAGCCTGGTATATTGGGTTTGCCAGCTCATATTCATGTTTGGGGCCGCGTGTAATGCAAATCATGGCTGGCGCTTCCATAATCAGCCTTTCCAGCAGTTTTCTTTCATCCTCCGCTTTTTCGTAGGCATCCTGCACTTTATCGGAAAGATCCGATAAATACTCGTTAGATGTTTCAAGTTCATCTACCATTAGCTTGGTATCATGCATATCGGTAGCGCTGCCTACCCAGTATTTTACATTGCCTTCGCTTCCTAATTTTGGTATTGCGCGCGATAAGAACCACCTGTACTGGCCATCTTTATTTTTTATGCGGGTTTGTACCTGGTAACTTTCCTTACTTTCTAATGCTTTTAACCAGGCATTTTTTGCGTTTTCTATATCTTCCGGGTGTACAAGGGTATTCCAAATATCATTCATCAGCGTAGCGTTTGGTATTCCGGAGTATTCTTCCCACCTGTGGTTGATATAAATAAGCTTGCCGTCCTTATCATTCATCCAGATGAGCTGCGGCATAGATTCAGCAATGAAATTGGCGCGCTCCTGGCTGTCTTTTAATTCTTTCTGCGTGCGGACCCTTTCCGTTGCATCGCCGGTTTTCTGTATGATATATTTTACTTCGCCATCATCATCAAGCACAGGCACATGTGTAACATCCCAGTATTTTGTTTCAAATCCGCCGCCATCTGCTTCGGGCCTTGGTATATCGTACCTCAGCAGATCCATTACATCAGGCTTCCTGGTTTTTATAGCGTTATCTATAGATTGCCTTAAAAGGCCGGTGTTTTTTGAGTTCGGATCATCCGGGTTGTCGGGAAAAGCATCGAAAACTTTTTTGCCTACAATATCCTCGCGCTTACGCATGGTCATTTCCAGGTAAGCATCTGTGGCTTCCACTATAATATAATCTGTATCCCAAACAATGCTTGTATAGGGCATTGCTCTGAAAATTTTCAAATAATCTGCTATCATAAAAATATGAGCGGTTGGGTTTTTTTATGTTGTGTAGGTGATACCATTTTTAATAGATATTGTTCCCGGAAATTTAATTTTTTTCCCGAGATGAATTTTTTTGCTGAGCTTAAGTATCATGCCCACATAAAATTTGTAACATATATTCTATGCACTAAAAATGGTTTTATGCTTATATTTTTTTAATTGAAGTATTTTTCCGAATGCCTGTATATGGAATTATAAGTTCTATGGCTGAACGTAACATTTTTCCGCAAAAACAGTATATGAAGCTTATGAGATAATGATTATTTACTCACTTGCTAACTCAGGTAAGGTAAAGTAAAAGGTTGTGCCTTTGCCAATTTCAGATTCAACCCATATTTTACCATTATTCTGCTCGACAATTTTTTTACAGATAGCAAGACCTATGCCTGTACCCGGGTAATCGGAGCGTGGATGAAGGCGCTGAAATAGCTGGAAGATCTTATGCTCGTATTCAGGATCCAGGCCTATGCCATTGTCTTCAATTGAGAAAAGCCACATATCGCCATGTTTCGCTGCGTTTATATTCACCACCGGTTGCTCATCGCGCCTGAATTTTATGGCATTTTCTATAAGATTCTGGAAAAGCTGTGTCATTTGTGAAGGAATTGCATGGATAAGCGGCATGTCGCCGGCATTAATTTTAGCATTATTGGCTTGTATGGTATGCTCCAGATTTTTAATTACGCTTTTTAAAACCTCATTTAAATTTACCTGCTGCCTGCTTGAGTTTTCACGCCCAACGCGCGAGTAATTCAATACATCATCTATCAAAAGCTCCATACGGCTTGCGCCTTCCATCAGGTAACCCAAAAACTCTTTTCCTTCACTGTCAAAGGTTTCGGCATACTTTTCTTCAAGCAGCTGCGCATACATGCTAACCATACGCAGCGGCTCCTTCAGGTCGTGCGAAGAAATATAGGCGAACTGTTCCAGGTCCAGGTTGGAGCGTAAAAGCTCCTTATTGCTTGCTTCTAATTCTGTTGTGCGTTTTTTTACTTCTTCTTCAAGATTATCTTTATGCGCCTGCAGCGCTCTTGTGGCTTTGATTGCGGCTAACCTAAGTTCCATTTCATCCATTACAATGCCTGCCAGTTCCTGCAGTATCTTTTCATCGTTTTCGCTCAGTTGTTTTGGCTTTGTATCCAGCAGGCAAACGGTGCCAAGCTTGTAGCCATCATTGGTTTTTAAAGGCGCGGCAGCGTAAAATCTCAGCCCGAACTCGCCTGCAACCAAAGGATTAGCCAGTGTACGCGGATCATGTAAAGTATCGTATATATTATATACCTCTTCCGACAATATGGCGCTGGCGCATAATCCTGGATCGCGGTTAATCTGCTGAACATTATCGAGCCCGTGCTTCGCCTTGAACCAGATGCGGTCTTCATCTACAAGGGTAACAAGGGCTATGGGTACGCCAAAAAGCCTTGCAGCAATAGATGTTATACGGTCAAAGCTTCCATCAGGCGGCGTATCCAGTATTTCATACCTTTTAAGTGCTTTTAAACGCTCTTTTTCATTTACAGGGGGTGTTTTGGTTTCTGCCATTTAATGTTTATTGCAGGTTAAAATGAAAACTGGTTTTATTTTTATTTAAATCGGGCAAGGCTGTATTAATAATTCACATTTATATTCCAGCGCTTTCGGGCTTGGTTTAAATTATTTAATTTGAGTACTTTGATATATTCCTAAATAAACCCAAAGGATGTTTTAATTACGTAACAGGCCGTTAAGCGTATAAAAATCAGTTAAGTATAGTATAAAAATGCAGCAAAGTAAACATTTTAAATAATTTTAAAACAAGCGCTATTTTTAACGTTATATAAACATTAACTGCAAAGCCTTTGTTTAAAGTAAATACCTGTTTGTGGATAAAAGCTTGCAGGTTGTTAAACAAATGTCTAAACTTAACCTCATCCTGGTCGAAGATAATCCTGCAGACAGGGCGCTTATACAGTTGCTGTTCAAACAGCTTGGGGCTAACTATAACCTTACCATTTTTAATAACGGCGAAGAAGCGATCAGCTACTTTACGGAGGCTGCGGGCAAGCTACCTTCCGGCGTTGTGCTGGACCTGAATATCCCCAAAAAAAATGGCTTCGAAGTGCTCAAATTCATAAAATCGAAAGCGCAATATTCCGATGTTCCGGTAGTGGTACTTACTTCTTCAACTAATTTGGAAGATAGAGAGAATGTGATTAAACAGAACGCTCATTTCTTTTCAAAATCATTTAAACTACCCGAAATGAAGCGGACGCTGGAAGTAATACTCCATCTTTTCCAGTAAAAAGCGGCTTAATGGTATTTTTTTGAAAGGTTGCTACAAGTGAAGAATATTTTAGCATTGTTGCTTACAGGCGCAAAGCATTTTTGAAGCCAAGTATATATGGAGTAAGGCAAAAATCTTTGATGATGCGAAATTGAATGGTAACCGATAAACTGCTTGCTGATTTCGCAAGGCAAATATTGCAGATTTTATAGCAGACTATTAAACAAAGTGATATTTTTGCCAGCGTATTGAAGCAACAAGTATAAATTGCCTTAAAGTAACGCAGGCGCTTGTATAAAAATTATTTAAAATGTTTACTTTGGTGCCTTTACACCATGCTTTGCTAATTTTTTATACGTTTAACGGCCTGGTACACAGTTAATACACATTTTTGATTTACTTAGAATTTTATTCAAATACATAAAATCATAACAAGCCTTAAAAATTCAATAAAACATATTTTTTATGATTAGACATGCAACAGCTGTTTGGAACGGCTCTGGTAAAGAAGGAAACGGTAAATTAAGTACACAAAGCAATGTACTTGCACAAACGCAATACGCATACAATACCCGTTTTGCGGAAGGCACGGGAACAAACCCCGAAGAACTAATTGCGGCAGCACACGCTGGCTGCTTTACCATGAAGCTGAGCTTTGTTTTAGGTGAAAAAGGATATACTGCCGAAAGCCTCGAAACAAAATGTAACATTACTTTTGAAGGCGGCAGTATTACAAAATCTGAACTTATACTTGAAGCCCGCGTACCTGGTATTAGCGAAGATGATTTTCAGGAGGCGGTGAAAAATGCGGAAACCAACTGCCCTATTTCCAAACTGCTTAATACAGAAATTACTTCCCAGGCAAAACTAATTTAGCGCTTACAGGCCATATATTTACTATACAAAAAATGCTTCGGTTTTATTGGCCGAAGCATTTTTTGTATAATGATTATATGGAATCTATTCAAAATCTACCGCAATCTGTACTCTTTCTTCATTGGGTGCGGTAAGCGATTGTACTTTTACCTTATCCTGTTCGTTATAATATTTGGCGATGCCTTTAATTATGCCAATGGCAACAGGCCCCATCCTGCGTTTGCTGTAATAATCTATCATTAGCCTTTTATTGCCAACTTTTGTAACCAGTAATACAGGTGGAGATGTACGGCTGTCTTCCTTTCGCACAGCGCTATGCATGGCCGATTCCGTATATAAAAGCATCTCGTAAGTTCTCCAGCTCGGGCTAATGTATTTTTTATAGATAAGAAGCAGGTCGGGCACCAGGAATTCACCGAAACTTTCCTGCAATTCAACTGCCGATATGCCTGTGGCTGCTGATGCAGCGCCTACAATATTATAAATTTCCTGCGTAGGGTACATCTCATGCATTTCATAGCTTGTGTTCTGTACGCCGGCGGCGCTAAGCAGGTTAAGCCAGGTGCTGTGATCGTAATTCTTTTCAACAAATCTTTTCAGGAAAACAAATATGGAGCCGTGCATTTTGTCAACAGGCTCCTGCACACTTTTATTTAGCATATATACTTTTGTGTAACCTGGTTAACCTGTTGCCGGTATTTTTGTTTAGCTTTTTTGCGCAAAGTTTAATAAATATAACTTTAAAGTTTAAACATAAATGCCTCTAAGTGCGCAAATTATCAAACTTTCTGCCTGTGGAAAATTGTAAAATTAAATGAACATCCGTATTTGTTAGGTATTTTGATTAATGAACCATACCGCGCTTCGGGCACCACTCTTAAATTAATAGAGGATTGCAGCTCCGGCATTAGCATCATCTTTATGATGGCTATTATCCTGTTATGTGGCTACTTATTTAAAATTATATTAATTGAAGCAATCAATAATTTATACATGTGTAAATGGAATTCAGCCAGCCGATATTCGCGAAACTACTTGCCTGAATAAAGCGATAAAGCATTTTTTTGTGGAGTGATATATGGAACCTCACATGGCATTGACAACTTTTACAACGCGATCAATGCATTTTCGCTCCGAAGCAAAAAAATGAGCTTTCATCCATTAAGAAATATATTTATAAACGCCTAATGATCAAATATATAATTAATGGATTGAGGCTTTTATTATCAAAATTAAAAAAAATAAATTCTTTAAAGCATCAGGCCATGGGCACTTCAATCAGTAAAATTTCCATATCTGTATCGGCAAGTATGGTAAAGGTATCTGTATCCCAAATGCCAAGCGCATCACGCTGGTTAAGTTTTTTACTATCAATGGTAACATCTCCTTTTAAAACGAATGCGTAAACTCCATTGCCTTTGCCTTTTATGGCATAAGTAGTTTTTTTACCCTTGCTAAATTCGCCAATATGCATCCATGCGTTCTGGTATATCCACATACCGGTTCCGCTGCCTGGGTGTGGCGAAACAAGCTGCTGGAATTTGTTTTTCCTGTCGTCAAGGCTTAGCGATATCTGGTCGTACCGTGGCGATACATTCCTTTTGTTTGGTAATATCCACAGCTGTAACGATTTTGTAACCTTATCTTTTTCATGATTATATTCGCTGTGCCTTATGCCGGTTCCTGCACTCATAACCTGCACATCGCCCGCCTTAATTACGCCGCTGCCGCCGGTACTGTCCTTATGCGCCAGTGCGCCTTCAAGCGGTATGGTTATAATCTCCATATTTTCATGCGGATGCGTACCAAATCCTTTTCCGGCGCCGATTATATCATCATTTAAAACCCTTAACATGCCGAAATTCATCCTGTCCGGATCGTAATGATCGGCGAAGCTGAATGAATAATTCGCCTGCAGCCAGCCATAATCTGCCTTACCACGCGTATTGGCCTTGTGAAGAACATATTTTGGATTTTTACCTGCCAGGGCTGCCAGTTTATCCATTGCGGTAAGTTGGGTTGCGGCGCCTGCAAATGGCAGTAACGCAATCTTTTTCAAAAAATCTTTTCTATTCATATTTGCCGGTTTAGCTTCATAACAAATATACAAAAAAATAAGTGTTCAAACATGTTAATTTTGCTTCGGTACGAACATAAGCCGTACTTTTATATTTCTACATATGTTTAAGCCTTTAAAATTTTTACAAGGGCGATAAATATAAAATAGGGTGTAATATTGCCAAGCAATACATTTAAACCAGCTGATAAGCAAGA
>DAIUCM010000155.1:0-9803 GCA_036846145.1 Bacteroidota bacterium | reverse complement strand
TCAAGCCAAAAGAAGTTGCCTGCCCGGCAACGGAGGGCAAAAACGAGAATTGAAACAATTATATAGAAATTACCGATACATTTGAAAAATCCTTAACTAAACGACATTGAATTATGAATGTACTTTCATCGTAGTCCCAGCAGAGTCTCTCGCAGAGGACTCTGCGTTTTTAGCGCTCCGATTGCGCAGAGTCCCTTGCAGGAGACTCTGCTGGAACAGTAGTTTGATCTATTGTAAACCATATTTAGTTTAAGAGTAACAACCTGCTCGTGCATCTGACCTGATTGTACAAATACTAATCTGCTGTTTTCCCGCTTTTCTCAATTATTCCTAATGCAGCGGGCCCTTCGCAAAATAACAAGTCGAGCACACTTAAACCCGGCTGGAAACCATGCTTTTCCTGGAAAACCTGCATATATGGGTACGGTAAAAAATGCTTAGATAACTCATTTTCGCTGTTTTTGGGGTGGATAATATTTTTTAGATTGACAAGCTGCGGTTTTTCATTTTCAGGAATATTACTCAACATCGCAATGGTTATTTCCTTCATTTTCAACAGCCTGATTAATATTTTAATGATGGCGATATTATAATCAAAAAGCTTTACGTAAGGCTGTTCATAAAATGGTTTTAATGCATCGGCATAATATTCAAAAAACGCCGATTTGCCGTAGGCCGATTGTATGCTTTGCCAGTGAATGCGCTGCCAGCCGGTTTTGTTATCAATTTCAATATCATTTACTGAAATACCGCTGCGGCTGCGCTTTACCGGTATTATTAAAGGCATAGGGCCATTGGCAGCGGCAATATAGCAGCGGTTTCTGTAACTTTGCCTGCCGAAAGCTTCCATATCATCTATAACAATATTTTTACAGGCAAGGAATTTGCAGAAATAAGCGATAGATGGTAAATAATGTATTTCTAAAACCGCGCGCACGAACCGAAATTTGCTTAAATTTATTCTGTTTAAAAATTACTGCAATGTTACGCAAAGCTACTCTTTTCCTGCTCTTAAGTTTCTGCACAACTGCCATGCAGGCTGCGCCGAAGCAAATACAGGTATTTTTCAGTTTCGGCATCTTCAGCACCAGCGATGGCAAACCTTACGTGGAGGTATATGTAAGAATTCCTTCGTCCACACTGAATTACTCAAAAACGCCCGATAAAAAATTTGTAGCCGCCGCAAAAGCGCAGCTGTATGTAATGCGTAACGATACCGTATTTTTTCAGAACCAGTACACGCTTAAAACGCTGCCGCTAACGGATACTGTTGCAGGCGCGTCCATGGTAGATATCAAGCGCTTCGAAATGCCTAACGGAAGATACGAAATGGTGCTTTTTGTTGAGGATGAAAGAGATTCGATGAGCAACGCGCACATAGATATTCCCATACAGGTTTCCGTTGCCAAGGACCAGCTGCAAATGGCCGATGTGTTGTTTTGCGATACCTTATACCCTGTTAGCCAGCCCGATGAATTTACACGCTTCGGGTATAATTTTATACCCACGGTAAGCAATATACTGCCGAAAGAGCGCAACAGCCTGCTTTTTTATACCGAAATTTACAATACTTTGGTTTCACACGGCCAGGGCGACTTTAAATATACCATCTCTGTAAAAAATAATGCAGGCATGCCGGTTAAGGGTTTTGAGAAGATGCGGACCCAAAAGTCGCAAAAGCTCAACTATATTTTTGATGCAGTGGATATTAGCAAACTGCCGGGTGGCGAATATTACTTGCAGGTTGCCGTACTTGATAAAGCCAACCGTACCATTGCCAGGCGCGATAAGTATTTTGTTAGGCTTACCGATAATTTTATGACCACTGCGCTTACTGCTTCAACAGCTAAAAATGCGCTTAGCGTGCAGCAAATCAAAGATTTTGTACCGTACCTCGAGCCTATTGCATCGGCCAAGGAAGTACAGGATTACAGCCGTGCGAGCGGGCGCGATTCCATATCTTTACAGCAATGGTTCTATAATTTCTGGAAAAGCCGTAACGAAGAAAACCCTGAGAAAGCCTACACCGATTACCTGGCGCTTGTTACTGAAGTACAGAAAAGCTTCGGCACCATGTTAAGCCAGGGCTACCGTACAGATCGTGGCCGCGTTTACCTGAAATATGGAAAGCCCGATTATGTAACGCCTTACCTCGATGAGCCTAACTCCTACCCTTACGAAATATGGCATTACTATAAAACCGCAACGCGCAACAACGTTAAGTTTATATTTTATAATCCCACACAGCTCAATAACGATTATATACTTGTGCATTCCGATATGCCTTCCGAAACGCAGAACCCGAACTGGAAACGCATGATCTATCGCCGGACAGATAAATCGAAAAGTATTGAAGAAAAAAACAGCCCGAATAATTTTGGCGATGAAATTGACCGCCGCATAAAGGAGTAAAATATTATTGTGAATTGTGAATGCCGCAATGCGTAAAAAAATGAATGATTGAATGAATGCGAGAATGAAAGAATATTCCGCAATACCTTAGTAATTAGCAATTAACAATTACGAATTACGAATGCCCCGATGCGAACAAACCTTACTACTTTACAAAGTACAACCTTTCAATATACAAGCAACGTTTATATATGTAAACTTCATTAACTAAAATACTACTATCTAACATCTAATATCTAATATCTAATATCTGCTTGCTTAAATTCCTCATACATATTTTTTCGCGGATGCCATTTCCCATTTTGTACGCACTGGCAGATTTGCTGTATGTTGTGTTTTTTTACGTGCTGAAATATCGCCGGAAAGTGGTTTCGCAGAATATGAAAAATGCTTTCCCGAATAAATCCGATAAAGAAATTCATGTTTTGATAAAGCAATTCTACAAGCATTTATCAGATATTACGCTGGAAACATTAAAAGCGGTAACTATCTCAAAAAAAGAGCTGCAAAAACGCTGTAAAATAGCGGATAGCGAAGCCGCGAGGAAATATTTTGCCGATCCCAATGGTGCAATTGTTCTCACTGCGCATACCGGCAACTGGGAATGGGGCGGATTAATTTTCGGGATGGAAACAAAGAACCGGCCTGTGCAGGTGGTTTATCTCAGGATTAAAAACCCTATGTTTAACGATCTGATGAAAAACCTGCGTACCAAATTTGGCAACCAGGCGGTACACATGGAAAACGTCTTCCGCGAAAGCTTAAAGAACCGCCAGCTGGTTAGCTGTTTCCTCGCAGATCAAACGCCGCAAAGGCACCAGATCGGTTACTGGGCAGATTTCCTAAACCAGAAAACGCCATTTTTTAACGGCCCGGAGAAAATGGCGCAAAAGCTTAAACAGAACGTATATTTCGTAAACATACGCAAAGTAAAGCGCGGTAATTATGAGCTTGATATTGACCTGGTGAATGATAATCCTGCAGAAGCCGCGCCAAACCAGATCATGGAATCTTATGCCCGAATCCTCGATAAAGCAATCAATAATCAACCTTACAACTGGCTTTGGAGTCATCGCCGCTGGAAACACAAGTTTTCAATGAACAATGATCAATAATCAATGATCAATTTTTCGTGGTGGTTGAAATCGGGTGAAAGCAAAATTTTACAATCTTTCAATTCCCATATAGAATTGTGCCGAAAAATGCTTTGCACCTTTGCTCCTTTGCGGTCTTTGCAGGAAATAATCCATATATCATAAGGTTAAAAAATGCTTAAGATTTCCAAACATTGATATTTGCTTATTGATAATTGAACATTGATAAGTATCTTCGTAGCGGTAGAGGTAAATCTTTTTAAGCAGGCAATTTTGATCACGACGGAAAACGAGCAGAATCCAATTCCCAAATTAGCGGTGGTTGTTCTCAGCTACAATGGCAAAAGCCTGCTGGAGAAATTCCTGCCTCCTATTATTGCCACAAAAACATCTTATTCCGAGATTTACGTAGTAGATAATGCCTCTACCGATGGCACATACGAGTTCATTCAGCAAAAATTCCCGCAGGTAAAACTTATCAGGTTAGATGTTAATAAAGGTTTTACGAATGGTTATGTACAATCGCTTCCGCAGATAAAAGCCGAATATTATGCTTTGGTGAGCAGCGATGTGGAAGTTTCTGAAGGCTGGATAGATCCGGTTATCAAGCTCATGGACAGCGATAAATCTATTGGTTTGGTGCAGCCGAAAATCAAAGCCTACAACCAGAAAACACATTTCGAGTACAGTGGCGCCGGTGGTGCTTACATAGATACATTTGGTTACCCGTTTTGCCGCGGACGTATGTTTTTTACGATAGAAGAAGACAAAGGCCAGTACGATGATATTGTGGAAACGTTCTGGTGCAGCGGTGCTTGTATGTTCATCCGGGCTGATGTGTACCATTACCTCAATGGTTTCGATAATGATTACTATGCGCATATGGAAGATATTGACCTGAGCTGGCGCGCCAAAAATGCCGGTTACAAGGTGATGATCTGCCCGCAAAGCGTTGTGTACCATGTTGGCGGACATATTATTTCTTACGGCAGCCCTCCCAAGATTTTCCGCAACTACAAGAACGGCCTCATTATGATGGTGAAAAACCTGCCGGACGGACAGATCTGGTGGAAAATCCCGTTCCGTATTTTGCTGGATATGGTTGCCGGTTTGCGTGCACTTATCAAAGGAAATCCAAAAGAATTACAGGCTATTTTCAAAGCGCATATCGAATTTTTTGGCGGTTTAGGTCAATGGATGCAAAAACGTAAACGTGCCAAAACACAGGTGAAAAATCCGAATCGTAAAGGTGTTTATCCGAGAAGTGTTGTAAGGCAGTATTTCTTAGCTGCGAAACGGAAATTTACAGATCTGGACTGGAAGGCGTAAGGTATTTTTTGGCGGATCTATATATGTAAATTCAATTTAAATAAGAATTTCAATTGTTTTGCGTTGTGTTATAAAGGGGTGTACCATGCGCTATTTCTTAATATTCTGTATTTGCTCAATTTCATTTTTTAGCTGTGATAAACCTAAAAGCGCTAAAATTAAACGTTTGGAATTTCACAAACCTGTAATCAAGCAGTCAGAAATTACAGATTCAGTAAAATATTTACCATCAGATTCACTTGAACAAGCTGACCCAATCTTTTTAGGGAAATATAAATTCACAGATTCATTATTTGTAAGTGGCGACAGATTTGCAGATAGACAGAGAGATTCGTCAATTTATAGGGATTTTATTGATGAACACATAGTGTGGCGGTCAGATTCTCTATATTCTGATGGTTTTGAATTATATCCTGATTATTCTGCAGCTATAAAATACAGGCATTACGAAAAAGAATATAATTTTTATTACCCTTTATATATTGTAAATCAAACACCAAAAAACAAAATTTTTATTGGGAAGGATAGCCATGTTTTTGGTTTGCAAGAAGCAAGACACAAAGATGGAAACTGGTATCCGATTGAAGTTAAAGGATATGATTTTTGTGGAAATGGTTACTGGGGTTTAATAGTGCACCCAAGAGAATTCATAACAGTTTTACTCCCAAAGTACAATGGTGATTTCGAAACCCAAATTCGCATAAGGCTCAAAATTGGCGATAATACTTACGTCACAAAACCCTTCATTGGTAAAATAAATTCGTCACAGTTCTATTTAAGAAGAAATGACAAATGGTATCTCGAAAGTTTAGGATCAATTTATACTTTCTTTTATGGGACTCTTCCAATACAAGCAAGGAATAAAAAGTTTAGCGAACATGTGGTAACTGCATATTAATCAAAAGCATTTTCCACAAACATCACATATGCAATTCCCTATTGATCATTGATAATTGTTCATTGATCATTGAAAACCCTTATTTTCGCAATATGAAAGTAGTAATATTTGCAGGCGGGCGCGGCACGCGGATCTCTGAGGAAAGTCACCTGAAGCCGAAACCGATGATTGAGATTGGCGGAAAGCCCATTTTGTGGCACATCATGAAGATTTATTCCAGTTTCGGGCACAACGATTTCATTATCTGCCTGGGTTACAAAGGTTACGTGATAAAGGAATATTTCATGAATTATTTCCTGCACAATGCCGATATCACCATAGATCTGCAAAACAATTCCACCGAAATACATACTTCCGCCAGCGAGCCGTTTAAAGTTACGCTGGTAGAAACCGGCCTCGATACCATGACGGCAGGCCGACTGAAACGCGTACAGAAATACATTGGCGAAGAAGATTTTATGCTTACTTATGGCGATGGCGTTGCGCGAATTGATATTGATAAACTCCTGCAATTTCATAATGAAAAAGGCAAAATTGCTACCATGACGGCCATACAACCCGGCAGCCGTTTCGGGATCATGGAGCTGGATGATAACGATGATGTAAAGGCTTTCCGCGAAAAACCTGCCGATGACGGCGCCTGGATAAACGGCGGTTTCTTTGTGTTAAAGCCGGAAGTTTTCAAATACCTGCACGATGATGCCGATGATATGATGTGGGAACGCCAGCCATTAACAGACCTCGCAAAAGACGGCGAACTGACCGCTTACAAACACGAAGATTTCTGGAAATGCATGGATACGCTTCGCGATAACATAGACCTGAACGAAATGTGGGAAGAAAATCCTAAATGGAAAATGTGGTAGAAATTATGTTTTAAATGAATTTCATCTTTTAATGAATTTGCCATTACTTATAATATCGCCATTTTGCGAAATATTGTAAAGAATTAATCCTGGTGGATATTTTTCAGTATTTACTTCAAACAGATTTGAAATTGTGCTAATTGATTCGATTTTTTTACCTTGTGCGTCAAATAAATCAATGTAAATTATTCCAACATTATTTGAATTGATTTTAATATTCACAATGTCATTTGTGGGATTTGGATAAACCACTGAGCTTTTTTGAATATTATTTACTTCTGATATTCCGGTTGATCCGACACTTACAAGATAATATGTTGGGCCAATTGCTGTACAACCACCCGAATCTGTTACAACCATATAATATGAAGTAGAAACATTTGGTTTCGCCCAAAAAGTCATGCTTGTAGAATCTGACAATCCTTCGTTTGGCCGCCAGACAAAATGCGCAACCGGTAATTTACTGAAAAAGTTTGTACCTCGATCAAGCAAAATTGAATCGCCCTTTTTAATGTTATAATGATACTCCATAAGTGTAGCAACAAATTCAGAGAAGTTAATTGAAACTGAATCTTTACAAATATTTCCAACACTATCTTTTACGGTTAAATGAAAAGTAATTGGCGAGTGTCCAGGGTTTTTTGTTATAATGGGATTTGCAGCCGTTGTATCGTTTAAATAATCTGATGCAACATATCTCAAAGTTGTAGAACCAATCGTTTCGGAATAATACGCTTCCCATGTATAAGTAAAAGGCGCTATGCCCTTTGTAGCTGTTGGGTTTCCGCCTAAGTATGTAGGATTAAGTGTATCTAAATTTCTGCAAACAACTTTATCTGGTCCGGCATCAGCAAGGCACTGTGCATATGAATTGTTTACAAATGAAAAAATAATAGCAATTATACATAAGAATATATAGTTTACTTTCAACGTCTTCATAACTTTTATTTTTTCATTGAATTTTCACACAATTTATTTCGCTAAGATAATTATATTAAATCACAAACTATTAAGTGAGATTTTTTTTAAACCCTGTTATTTCCTAAATCAGTATTTTTGAAGCAGAATAATTCTCAAAAATGCTCGAAAAACTAAGATCCACATACAAAGGCAAAAAAGTTTTCGTTACCGGCCACACGGGTTTTAAAGGTGCGTGGATGCTTGCCGTTTTGCAGGAATTGGGCGCCGTGGTAAAAGGTTACGCTTTGGAACCCGAAACCGAACCCAATCTATATAGCCTCATCCGCGGAAATGCTTTGTGCGAAAGTGTGCTGGGCGATATTCGCGATAAGGAAAAGCTGGCGCAGGAAATAAACATTTTTCAGCCGGACTATATATACCATCTCGCAGCGCAAAGTCTGGTGCGAAAATCTTATGATAATCCGCTGGAAACCTACGAGATAAATGTAATGGGAACGGGCTATTTGCTGGATGCCATTCGCCGTTTGGAAAATCCTTGTAAAGTGGTTGTAATTACTACCGATAAAGTGTACGAGAACCGTGAAATTGATTATCCTTACAAGGAGGAAGATCCATTGGGCGGTTTCGATCCGTATTCTTCCAGCAAAGCCTGCGCGGAAATTGCCACGGCATCTTACCGCAGGTCGTTTTTTCATCCCGATAAATACGCTGAACATAAAAAAGCCATCGCCACGGCGCGTGCAGGAAATGTAATCGGCGGCGGCGACTGGGCGAAGGACAGGATCATTCCCGATATGGTGCGCGCCTGGAGCAACCGCAAGCCGCTTTGGGTTCGTAATCCCGATGCTGTTCGCCCCTGGGAGCATGTACTGGAGCCGGTTGTGGGTTATCTTGTGCTGGGAATGAAACTGGAAGAAGATCCGCAGGGTTTTGCGCAGGCATTCAATTTTGGGCCGCATCTGGAAGATAATTTAACCGTTGGCGAGCTGGTGAAAAAATCTGCTGCCATTTGGGAAGATGTGCAATACCAGTTCATCCCCGAACAAGGCGCGCCGCACGAAGCCAAATTGCTGCGTTTAGATATTTCTAAAAGTGTTTCCGCGCTCGGCTGGCAACCCAAATGGAACTCCGAACAAGCGCTAACCAAAACTTTGGAATGGTATAAGAATTATAAGGAAGTTGGTGCGCTGGAAGTGACGAAATCTCAAATTCATGAATATCTTTCAATTACTAATTAATAATTACGAATTACTAATTAGGGTTTTGCATATATGATGTTGGTGGAAAATGGTTTATGAACTGAATTTGAAGCATTTTTTGTAATATTGATATATGAAAATCTCCGCTATATTTTTTTTATTCCTCTGTATTAGCCTTACTATTTGTTTATCATTTGGACAAAAAATTAATGACAAGAGAGTTAAAAACTTTACTTCATATTATAAAAGTGGACAAATTCATTTTCTAGGTAATTATATTGATTCCTGTAATTGTGAATTTACAATAGAACGATCTGCCCATAGAGATTGGCAAACAATCACGTTTTATAATAAAGCTGATACTTTTACTTGTTTATTTGGAAACTGGAAAGTGTATTATGAAAACGGAAAATTAAGAGAAACTGGTCAATTCGATACGACAAGCCAACTTGTTAAATATTGGATTCCACCATTTAATGAAGATGGAAGCGTAAAAGACCTTAAAGTACTTTTTGAATACCGAAATGCAATTATTTCATCACGTCATGGTTTATGGAAATTTTACGACCAAAAGGGTAAACTTATTCGTAAAACTGTTTATAACAAAGGTGAAATAAAAGAATAATTTATATATGATGCTCGCAAAAAATGCATTGAACTCTCAATTACTGTCATTTCGAGCGGAAGTGAGAAATCCTGTATTTCAACTCACGGGTAACTAAAGACAAGATTTGACTTCGCCGAGCTAAAGGTTCTCCTTACAGTCGAAATGACAAATACGCGGAAACCGCATTAAAGCATTTTTTGAGAGACTGAGATATGGAAAATTATTTCAAAGCTTCAATCCTATCTATATAAACTGTTACAAGTTTATTTTCTGCCGATAGATTTTCAACCTAACCGCTCGCGCTAATTTGAACGAAGTGGAAATTAGTGCATATGAAGATTAACACTCTCTGAGTGTACCGATTTAATAATGCTACCAGAAAATAAAATGGTGCACTCGGAGAGCGCGAAATTTAATGATGCACGGCTAAGTTCTAATAATAACAGCGTTATTTTTAAAGAGTAAAAATAATTCATA
>DAIUCM010000154.1:0-9846 GCA_036846145.1 Bacteroidota bacterium | reverse complement strand
TCTTCTAACTTACAAATAATAAATAGCGTCTTATTACCATGAGAAAATTATTATTATTTGTTTTATACGTTGCGATTGTGTCCAAATTGAAAGCACATAACCCAACTACTTACATATCGGGTAATTCCCTGCAAGATATTGAGAGTGGTGATAGCCTTTCGAAATCTAAAAAATCCCATCAATATAGTAAGGGGAATTTATACCTACAGATTTCTTTCCCGTATGTAAATGAATTTCGACTTAAGCCCGATTACGAAAGTTACAAATCAAACATTGGCTTTCTTGGTATCTCTGGCGGATTAGACTATTTTCATAAGCAGAAGCAGTTTTTAAATATTTCTGCAAGTGGTGTTATGAATTTTTTCTTGCCTTTCCCAGCGCCAGTCCGTTTTGGAGGCGAACGTGAACATATGTTCTCAACTTTTATCTCTTTATCAAATAATCATAAAATAAACTGTTTTAATTTAGGTTATGGCATTTCATACACTTCAAATACATGGAATTTTATATACCATGGCATCCCGGATAGTTCATTTCCGCCAACGAGAGATCCGGCTTATAGATCAAATAAAGCGCTTGGATTAATTTTTCCAGTCCACTTAGAATTTCCGAACGGTTTCCATACAGGTGTAATTTACAGGCCAACGTTTTTCAGGTTTTCTGAAGTTCAATCAATTGCATATGAGCATTTAATCAGCTTGAATTTTGGGTTCAGGATTGCTTTGTATAGACGCAAACAAGATTAATTATCATATATACTATACTAAATTAAACTTCTTCTGCATCAAATAAAAAAAGCGCAGGTTTTTCGCCTGCGCTTTCCATATATACATTTCTCAAAAAATGCTTTGTGGTTACAAAGTATCGTTAATTGATGACTTTTTGTTTTTCCTGTTGATGTTGATGAGCGATAGATTAATATATCGGCCAGGATTCGCTTTCAGGTCAACCATCAGCCTGTCCATATTTTTAGATGCGCTCTGCAGGTTATCGTAAAGTTTCCTGTCATTCATCAACAAGCCAACACTGCCTTCTCCTTTTTCAATCTTAGAAACAATGGCACTGAATTTCGTTACTGCCGAATTCGCCTCCAGCAGGGTTTGTTTAAGGTTGGCAGAACGCAGTGAGTCGGATATTCCTGAAAAATTATTGATGGCATTTGTTATAGCTGCATTGTTGTTTTTAATATTGCTCGAAATGCTGTTAACATTGGCAAGTATAGCGCTCAACCGGCCGGTTTCACTGTTTACAAACCTGTCCAGCGTTTTGGTTGTACCTTCCACATTGCCTAAAGTAAGCTTAATAGAATGAAAACTTGTACGCAGATCGCTTTGGGTATTTTCATTGAACACTGAATTCAAACCGCTTACAATGGTATCTATAGAGCCAACCAGTTTTTCAACTTTTTCCTGTACAGGCGCCACAACTTTACTTATGCTTGCCGTTAGCGACAGCTCTATTTCGCCGGGCAAAGTATCGTTACGGCCGGCAAGCTTGCTGCCATTGCCTGGTATAAGCTCTATGGCTTTGGAGCCTAAAAGGTCGGAGCTTATAATTCTGGCAACCGAGTTATTAGCTATTTCTACGTCGCCGTATATATGGAATTTCACCTTTATGCGCTTATCGCCTTCGGGTTTTTCCATCAGCTCGAGATCATCGACCTGGCCAACTTTTAAACCGTGCATAATTACAGGGTTAGAAGCAGCAAGGCCTTCCACACTTGGGTACTTCGCATACAGGTTAATATTGCGCGAGAATACGTTTTTACCTTTTAAAAAATTTACGCCTAATATTATTATTACTATAGCGAAAGTAGCCAATATACCTACTTTGGTTTCATTAGAGATTTTCACGTTCCGGATTTTATCTTTTTACTTCAGTAATGCTTGTAACAACAAAACTATTTTCTTGTTGCTTCTACTTCATTTTTAAATTCTTTGAAAGCTCTGTAAATGCCGCTGGCCAGGTACGTTTGCCCGGAGTCTGATACTAAATATTTACGTTCTTCGGCATTGCTTAAAAAACCGGTTTCTATTAAAATACTTGGCATAGTTGTTTTCCATAATACTAAAAAACCTGCCTGCTTTACGCCACGGCTGTTTCTTTTTGCCTTGGTTTTAAATTCATTCTCTATACGGCTGGCCAGGCGCAGGCTTTGCTCGAAATACGCATCCTGGAAAAGCGAAAAAATAATATGCGCCTGTGGAGATTTGGGGTTGAAGCCATCATAACGCTCGGTATAGTTGCTTTCCATCAAAACTACTTCGTTCTCGCGCTTGGCTACGTTAAGGTTATCGGTAGTTTTGTGCAGGCCCATGGTATAGGTTTCGGTACCGCTTACTTCTTTTTTATCGTTTGCATTGCAGTGTATGGAAATAAATGCCGTGGCGTTATTCCGGTTGGCAATGGCGGCACGTTCCCACAATTCAACAAAAGTATCATCGGTACGGGTATAAATTACTTTAACGTCTTTTAAATTCTCTTTTATAATTTTGCCGAGCTTTAAGGCAATGGCAAGCGTAACATCTTTTTCTTTTGCGCCGCCATACTGGCAACCAGGATCGTGCCCGCCATGGCCGGCATCAATCACTAAAATAATTTGTCCTGACGTTTTACCCGTATTGAGCGTCTTAAAGGAACTAAAAAACAAAATAAGCAATACCAGGGAAGAAAAAACTACAAAACGCATACTTTTTGCTGTTACGGGTTGAACTTTTTTGTGCCTTGCTCCTTGCAAAATAACGGAATTTGAATGTTAACTATAGCCTGTAATATAAATTTTTACGCTAAAACCGTACCGTTAGCGGTATGGCTTATTATTTTATTTTTTGCAGGCAGCCAGCAAGCCGGCGCACAGGTTAAATTACCCAATAACAAAACCAGGCTGCAAAAACCTGCGAAAGATACTGCTGCAAAAACCGGCACCATCATTAACACGCAGGGCCAGAGTACTCCGCAGGATACCATACGCAAAGATACAACAGTTAAGTTTGCCGATACATTAAATATTCCGGTAAGCCCATCGGCATTAACATCGCAGGTGAAATATAAGGCAAAAGATTCAATAATTTATGATATTGAAGCCAAAAAAGTTTACCTGTATGGCGATGGCCACATAGAATACCAGGAAATAGTGCTTGATGCAGATTATATTGCCATTGACTGGAACACCAACGAAATAAGCGCCAGTGGCCGGATTGACAGTACAGGTAAAGTAGCAGGAAAGCCAAAATTCAAGGAAGGTGAGCAGGAATTTAAAACAGATTCGTTAAAATATAATTTCCGCACCAAACGCGGTCGCATAAGCTCATTACGTACGCAGGAAGGCCAGGAAGGCTTTATTCATACGAATATTGCCAAAACGGTAAAAGGAGAAAATGGCCAGGATGTAATTTACGCCAAAGATGCCAAATACACCACCTGCGACCTGGACGATCCGCATTTTTACATTCAAACCAATAAGCTGAAGCTGATGCCGAAGGATAAGATAATTACCGGCCCGGCGCTAATATATATTGAGAAAATTCCTGTTCCGCTGGTTTTACCATTTGGCTTTTTCCCTGCCAACAGCCGTAAAACATCGGGCATAATAATACCTGCGGTGGGCAATACCGGTACACGTGGTTTTGTATTGCGTGACGGAGGCTTTTACTATGGCGGCAGCGAATATTTCGACCTTGCTTTAACCGGCGATATTTACACTGGCGGCAGTTACAGGGCAAGTTTACAAAGCGGCTATGCCAAGCGATACAGGTTCGGCGGCGATTTAACACTCAGTTACGCGCGGCTGGATAATGGCGCACCTAAAGAAACCAGGCAATATGCTATTAACCAGGAATATTTTGTAACCTGGCGGCATGACCAAAACCCTAAGGCGCACCCGGGCACGACATTCAGTGCTACGGTAAACGCGGGCTCAAGCAGGTTTTTAAAGCAAACATCATTCAACGCAAATGCTTTACGCCAGCAAAACTTACAATCGAGCGTTGCATACGGAAAGCAGTTTCGCGGCACGCCGTTTAATTTAACCGCATCTTTAAACCACACGCAGGTTTTAGACAGGGGAACAATTGATTTTACGCTGCCCAACATTAACCACAGCATGAACCGTATCAACCCTTTCAAAAGCAAAAGCGCTATACAAAAGCGCTGGTATCATGATATTGGTGTAAGCTATAACCTGAATATACAAAACAAGCTGCAAACTACAGATAGTACATTACGCCAGGATTTCAGGGCTGATAAGTTTAATAATGGCGCGCATCTGTCCGCACCAATTACAACCGCATTCAAGCTTTTTAACCACTTCAGCCTTTCACCATCAATTAATTTCGACGAATATTTTTATACCAGGCGCTTATACAGAACATATAACCAGGAGTTAAAAAAGGTAGATACTATTTTAGAAAACGGTTTTTACCATGCGCATACCTGGAACGCGAATATTGGTTTAAGAACCATGCTATATGGCATGTTCCCAATAAACCGGGGAAGGCTTATAGCGTTGAGGCATCAGCTTACACCAGATTTAACTTTCCGTTACCGGCCAGACTACGGGCAGGAAAGATTCGGATTTTATCGTACCGTACAATTAGATACAACCGGAAAAATGTCTCAGCCATATTCCATTTATAATACAAGATCGTCCGTAGCCGGCGTACCGGGGCTTGGTAAAGAAGGAATGCTGGTTTTCAGCTTTCAGAACAACCTCGAGCTGAAAGTTCGCAGCAAAAAAGATACTGCACAAAGCACTAAAAAAATAAAAATATTTGAGTTCCTGAATTTTAATGGCGGCTATAATTTCCTGGCAGATTCATTAAAAATTCAGCCAATTGTTATGAGTATGTCCACAACTCTTTTCGAGAAAATAAATATACAAGGCGGCGCCAATTTAGATCCGTATGAGATAGATACAAGCGGCGGCGGATTTCCCAACCGTATAAACAGGCTTGTGGCCAACAACAGTAATGCATTAGGCAGGTTTACAAACGCCAACCTTACATTCTCTACTGACCTTAACGCTGAAGCCAGGGAAGATGCCGCCCAAAGAATCGCTTCTTTCAATAACCCATATATTAATTATTATTACGGGCAGCCGTATGCAAATTTCAATGTACCCTGGAGTTTAGGCGTGCGTTATACTTTATATTATAATAAACCGGCATACGAATCTCAAATAAGGCAGAATGTAGGCTTAAACTCGCAATTGAATCTTACGCCGAAATGGAAAATTACCGGAAGTATGGATTATGATATCCGCAATAATAATATATCAATGGCGGAGCTACAAATTTTCAGAGATCTGCATTGCTGGGAAATGAGTTTTACTTGGGTTCCTATACCGCAGTATCTTGCATATTTTTTCAGTATCCGCATAAAAGCCACAACTTTACGCGACCTGAAGCTGGATAAACGCAGAGATTATATGCAGTTTGAAAGATAGAACCATCGCCGCATATATACAAAGCCTTAAAAATACTTATAATAAACTCAGCCGGCACCAAACTTATATGGTGCAATGTGGTTTTAAAGGGTTAGCTGCCGCTGCGGGAAAATCTTCGGCGCCCGAACCAGTCAAACCACATATATACCTATGGCAAAAAATACTTCGAAACACCTGTTATGGATAGTTCCGCTTTTACTTATTCTTATTGCCGCAGGCTGGATTTTTTATAAGTTCAAGAATTTTGAGAAACCTGCCATTGTAGATATGGATACCGATGTAATAGTGCCCGGCCAAAGCAAAACCGCACAGTTAAGCAGTACTGTGTATATTTATAACCCTAACGATATGGAAGCGCATGTAGATTCACTCAATTTCAAGATATATATGGATGGGCAGCAATACAGTACCGGCAGAAAAACGGAAGGCTTTACCATTAAAGCCAATGAAACCACAGCCGTAAGCATACCTTATACGTATGATCTTGAGAAGTTTACGAAGAATTTTGAAAAAACGCAAAGAGATTCTAGCATATATAAAATTGATGGAGAACTTTTTGTAGATATCTGGAAATTTAACAGCGTACGTATTCCGTTCTCATTCGAAAAAAACAGGCCTGTATTTAAAGCGCTGAAACCGGAAATAGAAAATGTAAAACTTATAAAATTCGGGCTTAAAGAAACCATTGTAGAGCTTACGGTAAAAATGCACAACCCGAATGATATTGCGCTTTCTACAGAAGATATCTCTTACAGTTTTGTAATTGAAGACAATGTTCTGGCGGAAGGATCTATACCGGCCGATAAGTTTTTCCCCAAAGAAGGCACCAATACCATTACTGCGCCCGTTACCATGAATTTGAAGGAAACCATTGGTGAAATTGGCATTTTCCGCAAGAAATACGAAGGCAAAGATTACAGCATCAACCTTAATACCTTAATTAAAACAAAAAGCAAAGACATGCAAACGATGCGCCTGGATATTGCCAAAACCGGTAAAGTTGATGAGCTGATAGAAACTATGAAAGAAAAACGCGAGGAAAATAAGAAGAAGAAAAATTAGCAGATTAGCAAATTAGCAAATGCTGCTTTCGCCGTTATAATTCATACATTTTTGGGTTAAAGCTTATATAGAAATCGGAGCGCTATCGCAAGTCTTTAGCGCAGCGGGACTTGTGATTTCCGAGAAGCAGGAAGTCTTTCGACTTCCTGGAAAGCCGAAAGACTTTCCTCTACCTGAGCATTCCCAGAGCCGCAGCGCTAAACTCTTGAAATAACTTCGTACATAATAAATAAGCTAAAGTATTTTTTGAGATATTGCTATATGAACTTTGATGCTGGAGTTGAAAACTTTTAAAAAGTTGCCAACTCTTTTTAATTTGAAAAGGAAAATTTAAACTTTAGACTTACCATTTTTTAAGCAGTTCGGCAATAAAATATAGTTGATAAAAAATGCACGGGAGATGCGGAACTCATCCGCACGCGTTAGAAACGCGCGCGAGCTGCCTCAGGAGGCTTGTTACTTTGCCTTGGTGCAAAGTACCAATTGCGAAGCTTTCACGAATACAAAAACATAAAATTAAAAATGATAATGAGTAAAAATCAAGGCTGTAAATTATTGCGCTAAGAACAGTATTAAAGCATTAACCACCCGTAACAGGAGCCGCCAGTTCGTTTTGTGTTTATTGCTCTGTTGCGTTCGCTCGCCTGTGGCTCTGTAAGCTATTTCATCTTTTCATCAAGCTTAAAGCATTTTCCATCAACAACATATATCCTTTAAAGCTGTTTTCTTAACGCTTATAATTTAAGGCCGTTCCTGCGCCCTAAAGTTTAATTAAATAAAATAAATTATCTTCTTATCTCCTATCTCCTATCTCCTAACCACTCACTTATCCAGCTCGCCGAAAACCTTGCGCAAAGTTTCGTTAACACGTGCGTTTATGTTTCCACGTATATCTTTTTCTTCTTCCGAAACTTTGTAAAATAATCCGTCCAACGCTTTTTCGGTAGCATACTCATCCAGGTTAGGGTTTACTTTGGTAACCAGGGGAATCTGGTTGTAAGTATTAAAAACCTCGCTCCATGCAGTTGTTGCGCCCACTTTTTGTAAAGAAGCTTTTATTTTCGGCTGGAAAAGCTGCTCCAGCTGTGTATAGGTTTTGGTATTAAGATATTGCGTAGCGGCTGTGCTGTCGCCAAACAAAACTGCTTTACCATCACTTATGGTCATAGCAGAAATAGCATCTACAAAAATGGGTTTCGCTTCTGTTGCAGCATCTTCCGCAGCACGGTTCAGCTTCAGTATCAGTTCGTCAACAATACTTCCCATTCCCATGGATCGTAAGGTGCTTTCCACTTTTTGTGCTTCGGCGGGCAGTAAAATTTTTATCACTTTATCTTTATAATAACCATCCAGGCGCGAAGTTACTTTCACGCTTGTATCGGTACCCACTTTTAAGGCTTCTTTAAGTCCTGCAACCATTTCGGCCTCTGTAAGCCCGGTTGGCTCAGGAATATCCAAACCTTCGCAGGATGTTAACAGAAACAAACCCAGTATAAAAGCAAAAAAGTAATTTTTCATTTCAATTATCAATTAACAATGATCAATAAACAATTATCGTGCACTTTGTATTTCTGTTGCGCAAAATAAAAACAGAAAAGCATTTTTGGGCAATATAGAATATGGAAATTGATTTTGAAAATTTGAAGGTTTGAAATTGGCTTCACTTCTCGGCATATTTAATTTTTAATGGAATTCCCAAAATACGCATATATGCCATTCTAAAAAAATACCTTTGAACTTCTACATAAGAGATTGTTTATTGATCATTGAAAACATGAAAGCAGGAATATTAATTATAGGCGATGAGATTTTAGGCGGAAATACGCTGGATACGAACTCGCATTTTGCCGCCGGGCTGTTGCGGGCGCATAACTTCGAAGTACAGAACATTTTAACTGTAGCTGATAATGCCAATGCAATCCGTACTGGTCTGGATATACTTTTTTCCTTCGCCGATATTATTATTTCTACCGGCGGCCTTGGCCCAACCAAAGATGATGTAACCAAGCAGGTTGTAACAGAATACTTCGGCACAAGACTTATTTTTGATGATGATGTTTATGAAAACCTGAACCAGCGCTACGCCAGGCGCGGATTAACCGTTAACGAACTTACCAGAACGCAGGCCTTTGTACCGGAAGCTGCCGATATCATTCAGAACCCTGTTGGCACGGCGCCGGTTTTCTGGCTGGAGAATAGTAATAACGGTAAAACGCTTATTACGCTGCCCGGCGTACCCGGCGAAATGCGTTTTTTGCTGGAAGGCGCCATATTGCCCAGGCTGAAACAACGCTTTTCGACAGAACATGTTATACAACGGGCCATACACACGGTTGGCATTGCTGAATCATCACTTGCCAAAAAGCTGGAAGATGTGGAAGATAGAATTGAAGCGGCCAACTCGCCCGGTGAATTTTATAAACTGGCTTACCTGCCAACACTCAACCAGGTAAAACTGCAGATTACCGGCCGCGGCAAAGATGAAGTTCAGCTCAAAAACCAGATCGATGTATTTATTGAAGAGATAGAAAAGCGCGCCCATGAGTTTATTTTCGGATACGACCAGGATGTTTTTGCCGCGCATATAGGGCAGATATTACTGGAACGTAAAGCAACCTTATCAACTGCCGAAAGCTGTACCGGCGGCTACCTGGCGCACCAGATCACTTCCGTTACCGGCAGCGCCAATTACTATCATGGCACTGTGGTTTCGTATGATAATGCTGTAAAAATGAAGCAGCTGGGTGTAAAGGAAGAAACCCTGGAAAAATACGGCGCTGTAAGTGAAGAAACCTGTAAGGAAATGCTGGAAGGTGCGTTAAAGCTTTTTGGCACTACTTACGCAATCGCCACAACAGGCATTGCCGGCCCAACCGGCGATGTTGAAGGCAAGCCCATTGGCACTGTATGGATCGGCGTGGGCAGCCAATATAAAATGGTAACCAAACGCTACCAGTTCGACAGGAACCGTTTAGAAAATATTCACCTTTTTGCCATTACAGCACTTGATATTTTACGCAGATTTGTGCTGGGATATAAGATTTAATGATGAATGGTGAATCAATTTCGTTTAGTTAAGGGTTTTTCAAACGTATCGTTAATTTCTATATATGAGTTTCAATTCTCATTTTTGCCCTCAGTGGCCGGGCAGGCTTCTCCATTTTTCTTGATAAAAAAGGAGCAATTGCGAAGCATTCACGAGTACAAAAACATAAAAATAAAAGATATATGAGTAAAAAACCAAGGCTGTAAATTATTAAGCTAAAAACAGCTTTAGAGCATTTTACACCCGCAACCCGAACCGCCAGTCCTTTCATCTTTCATTGATAAATAGCGCTGGC
>DAIUCM010000153.1:0-9857 GCA_036846145.1 Bacteroidota bacterium | reverse complement strand
TTCCATGATGCTAAGATACAGCTTTTTTCGCTGTTATAAGTAGAACTTAGCCATTATTAGATATAGCTATAAGCAACAAAGGCTGAGAATTGATTTTCTCAGCCTTTGTTGTTTATAAAAATTAACGTGCACTCGCGAATTAACTATGATTCTGAGAATTATTAAAATCATTCGAGTAACGGAACTCATCCAAACGTGTTTGCCAACGCGCGAGCTGCATTCAAATTCATGATAACCTGAGTGCTTTTTATTTCCAATTATTGGATGCAAAACAAACATTGCCAATTAACATTACCAGTTAAAGCGGCTCGTGCGCGTTTTAAACGCGTGCGGATGAGTTCCGCGTTTGCTAACGCCAGTAGTTTCTTTTCAAAATTATTTCCATTAAAGCAATTTTGGAAAGTATATTAAATTGATTAAAAGCAACAAATTGATTTACACATCGATAACTTACGGGTACACATTAATTTTCTTGTTTTCAGGCTACTGCATATATACAAACCCTTAAATATACTTTAAGTGCAATTTTTAATTACCAGAATACTGTTATATTGCCATGTTTGTAATGCTTGCTGCCATCCCAGCCTGTATAATCAATCTGCCAGATAAATACATTATCAAACGGATCTCGATTTTTATATACGGCGTTCCACAGGAATTTTTTATTATTGCTTTCCCAGATAAATTGTCCCCAGCGGTTGTAAATTTTTACTTTATAATCTTTTACAAAAACAGGCACAATGTTAAAGCTGTCGTTAACCCCATCGGCATTTGGTGTAAAACCATTTGGAACATAAACCAGCGGCGCCTGTATAAGCTCTATTTCGTTCGAAACACTTTTCGCGCCTTTGCCGCCAATGCCTTCAAATCCGGTAACGCTGTACCAGTAAATTCCCCAGTCGTAATCCAGTTTATCATCCGTAAATTTATGTACGCCGCCATTTACTACCCCAACAACAGAATCGGCCCGTGAAGGATCTCTGCGCAGAATTTCATATTTGTTTACACCGGCTTTCCATTCTTTATATGGATTCCAGCTGAGGTGATGCTCAAACGGAACAGAATTACCTTTTAACAGAATAGAACAGCCATAGGAACTGTCTCTGCTTTCGAGTCCGCACTGGTTACGCACAATAACTTTGTAGCAATAAGATAAGCCATGTACATTTACGGCCGAATCACGAAAGGAAGTATCATTCTGGTTACGGAATGACTGGTAAAGCCGGTATTCACCTTTTGGTGTATTCTCTTTTTTATACAGATCATAGATATAGAAATCATCCTCCTCATATTTATTCCAAATTACACGCAGATCTTTATTTTTTTCAACAGATACGGTGTACATATAAACCGCGCGCGGAATAGAATCATCATCAGGTATAGAACATATTGTACGGGTAGTATCGCCATTGGTTCCGCAAATAGAAGTTCCGTAAATAAAGTAACAATAATCAATTGTTAAATGGCCGGGTGCGCTGAAATCGGTAAATGATTTATCGGCTTGTGTATTGAAGGTTTTAACAATTTCTTCTTTGCCATTCGGCCAGCGTTTTACCAGGTTATATTCCTTTAAATTGCTGTTTGTTTCGTACTCATTCCAGGTTAAATTCAAAGTATGATCATTAATCCTGTTAAGGCAAAACATGGCTGGCGGTGCAGGTACCGGAGGCGGTACAACCACAATTTTTATAACGCCCACACTTGTTCTTGGCGTAGGGCAGCCATTATCGCGCATGTATATATATACAAAATACGTATCGGTTGAAATATGCTCACAGCTGGTTTGCCAAAGCAACGAACCTGTAATTTTATTTATACCCGGGCTAATATCAAGCGAACCAACAGGTAATGGGATTTTTTTACCATCAAATATTATGCTTTCTGCCCTTGCGTAAATTGAGTCGCCCCTGTCCTGATCAACAATATCAAAACGGTACTGAAGCTCTGAATTGGCTGTAATTATGAGTGTAGTATCTTTAAACTGCGGTGCAAAGTTAGATGAATTAAGATCTATTTTAAAAACCGCGTTGTTGCAGCCACCCATGGTTGAATTTGGCGGCGGCCTTTTACCTTTGTTCTTGTTGCTCCATGCGCCTTCGGTAGTAGGGAAATCGCTGTAACCGCCGCACCCCCCGCAAACCGACTGGTAAACTTTTCCATCCCTGTCAAAACGGCTGGTTCCGCCATCCACATGTTCCTGGCTGCGTGCGCCGCCGAAGTACGATCCGTAAACTACTTTTCGTAAATCCTTCGCAAATATGATGAGGTAAAAGTCAGATCCATCTGTTGTTCTTTGAAAAGCATCATTGGTTAATGGCAAACCGCTGGTATTACCGCCATGGCCACCGTTGTTCGGGCTGTTGGTTTGCCCGCCCCAGCCAGAAACATATATACGACCGCATAAATCAACCAGGAAAGCAGAAGGAGAGAGGTCGGTACTGTTCCTGCCCGAGCCAAAAACTGTTGACAGGTAAATGGAGCTGAGATCATTTTCCAGCACGGCAATAAACTGCGAGCTATTCGGAATGCTGAATACGTTATCGGAAACAGGAAAACGGCCAAGTGTTTGTCCTGTAACATAAATACGGTTGTCATCATCTATCTGTACGAAATAAGCCTGGTCATAATCATTGGTTCCAATAAATGTACTTGCCAGGTAAGCTCTGCCATCGGACGTAACCTTTACAATAAAGCCATCGCGCTCGCCAATCGGGTTGCGGAATGCAGCCCTGGATGATGTATAAAAATTGCCTGACCAGGTTCCTCCGCATACTACTATGTTTCCGCTTCGGTCTATATTAATTCCATATGCAGCATCTGCACCACTACCGCCTACAAACGCGCTCCACTGTATATTATCGAGATTAGGGGAAAGCTTCACGATACAACCATCCTGCTCGCCACTATATTTTGTCTGGAAGCTGTTGCCCAAAATCGGGAAATCGGCTGATTGTGTGCTTGTAGCGATTAAAACATTATCATTTTCATCAACTATTACTTCGCCACGGTACTGGTCGCCGTAATTATAGGCCAGCGGGCTAGGCTTGTTGCTGATCTTTGTATAGCCATTCAATCCATCTCGTCCAGAACCACCTATAAAAGTAGAGCTAAGTAATTGCGAGCCATCTTCCGACAGCCTGCAAACGTAAATATCGCCCTCGCCATTGTAGCTTCTGTCAAAACCATTACCTGCCATTGGAAAATCGCCGGAGTGTGTAGTGCCCAGTATTACAAGATCGCCTCTTTTGTTTACCACCATACTATGTGGCTGCTCATTATGGTCGGTACCGCCAATGTATGTTGCCCAAAGCAGGCTTTTACCATCGGGGCTGAATTTTAATATGCCGGCATCGCGCTTCCAGTCTTCATCGTTATTATTGGTAACGCCACCCTGGAAAGAAACTTGGAACGCGCCCGGTGTTGTAGGGAAACCCGGCGCATATACAGTACCACCGGAATATGCGTTACCTTGCGGATTATATGTTGCGGTAAAGCCAAAATTATCGCCGACAGATCCTGAAAAAGTAGAAAATACAATGATCGGGTCTATTATTAATTTTTCGCGTTTGTTATACTTGCCCAGCTCAAACCCGAGTATATTTTGCTGAAGGCTGAATTTTGCATCAATCTCTGCATAGTTAACGCCGTTTTTACTTCTGCTGCCGTTTTCCTGGTAAACAAATGGTTTTTGCTCGGTAAGATCAACCAGTGAAGTTTTTATCCTGAATTCTCCATTGGCAAGCTGCAAATTATCAGCGCCAAAGTATTGTACTTTTACCTGGCTGGCGTCGGCTTTGGGATGTACTATAAAGTTATATTTAATGCTTTCGCCGCGGGTTGTAATTTCCAGGTCTATACCCGGCCAAACATCCTGCATTAATATATTTTCAACCGCATGTAATTTGCTAGCCCAGTTAGCAGGGTTATTGCCGATAAAATAATTATAATATTCAGGGCTTTTACTGCCGGTAGCAACTACATTCTTTGCGCCTTTTGAACCGGGGAAGCCTACACGCAAAACATGGCCGCGAATTTTATCTACTTCTTTATTATCGTGCACGGCATCATGTAGTGCCTTTCCATCAAAAAAATAATAGGTTAATGTATCTTTCTCCACATAAAAAATACCGCCTGGTATATCGGCCCGGTATAAAACACGCTGCGGCCACTGGCCTGCGTTGGGAATAAGCTTTATTTGCGAGAAGGCCGATTGGATGCCCGAAAAGAATAACAGCAGCAGTAACAGCCACCGTAAAAAGCTGCCGGCCAAAGCGTTTACATATATATATATCGATAAAAATGCTTTCAAAAGGTTACTTTTACTATTGAAGTAATGTACAATGTACGAAAAAAAATTTACATTTAATATAAAATATTAACTGCAAATACTTTACCATGTATATACTAAGATAGCAAAAGTGGTAAAAAGGTTGGCTGAAATATAAAAAAAAGAGCCCATGAGGGTAGGGGTCTCATGGGCTCCCGAGCTTTCGCTCGAAAAAGTGAAGGTTAGGGGTATCTTAAAATATCATTATTTTTCTTTGTCTTCAAAGGTATTTACATTGCCGGGAACGGTGCCAATTGTTTCCCATTGGCCGTTTTTATCCTCCCGTTCAATCATATAATGGTCAACGCCATCCGGCCAGCCTTCATACCTGTTCCATTGCAACGTAATAACATCTTCGCTGGTTCCTTCGCCGTTGAGCAATATAGAATTGCCAGGCAAGGTAACTGGTGCGTTAATATCACAACTGTTTGATGGCATTACGCGGTACACATAAGTATGTTTGTTCACATTCACATCTTCATCAATAAAACTTGTTGTGTACTTCGATAAACTTTTAACCAGTGTAAATGTACCGCCATCGGTTGAGCGCATAATATTGTAACCGTCTATTTTATCGGGCCTTGAAACTGGTACCCACTCGGTAAGCGTCTGGTTATGCTCGGCAAGCACTGTAGTGCGTATTACCGGGCTCTTCTGCTCAATAATTACATTTACCGGCAGTGCAGATGAAACATCGCTCCATGATGATACCGCATTTCCGCATAAATCTGTAGCCACTATACGGTATGTATATTTCACCGGGCAGCTGAAACCAGAATCGATATAGTTTAAAGTATTGCCAGGCAATGTTGTAACTATTTCAGCTTTGGCATGCTCACGTTCGCGGTACAAGGTATAAGTATTTACGTCGCAGCCTATATATGGCGTCCACTCAACTGCAATGGCATTGCCAAAAGGTTTCGCCTCGATGTTTATATTGCCGTGGGCGGTGTGCTCGCTTAGCGGTATGTAGTTTCCGCACCTGTCTACCGACTGTAATTTATACAAATATACAGTATTGGTAGTGTTTACATTGTTATCTGTAAAGCTGGTTACTGCTTTATCTTCAGAAGTAAAAATTACCTCATACTTACCGGTTGAAGCATTTTGGCGGTACAGCTTATATGTCTTAAAATCATCGGCCGTGTTTGGCAGCCATTGTATGCTTATTCCATTATCGGATATAACCGAAACAGCAAGTATTGGTGAAATAGCCGGTGGCAATGTGTCATCAACAGTTAAAGGCCTGCCCATGGTATATGATGATTCGCAACCGCTGGAATCTCTGGTAATTAAGGTTACATAATATTTTCCTGGCTCATTATAAGTATAAACCGGGTTACGATCGGTAGAAATATGGCCGTTACCAAAGTTCCATTTCCATGATACCGCATTATGTGACGCATCTGTAAATTCAACTTTAAACGGAAGGCAGCCCTGCTGTGCAGATACGGTGAACTTGGATATTGGTCCGCGCACCTGTATGTATCTTTTCCTTAGCAAAGTATCTGTACAGCCTTTTTTGTTGGTAACAATAAGTTTTACATCGTAAAAACCTGGTACGGTGTATAAGTGGGCAGGGCTTTGCAGCTGCGATGTTGCGCCATCGCCAAAATCCCACAGCCAGCTTACTGCATCGGTAGATTTATCCTGGAAGTTAACAACCGCCGGCGCACAGCTCGAAATTTCAGGCGAAACAAAATCTGCCTTTGGCTTGGATACCGAAATGTAATTGCGCATAGATAAAGTATCGAGGCAATCTGTAGCGGTACCAACACGCAGCGTTACGGTGTAAAGGCCTGGCTTGGTATAAATATGCGTAGGCTGTTTTTTGGTTGATGTATTGCCGTCGCCAAAGGTCCAGAAGAACGTGGTAGCCTGTACATCCAGCGCTGTAAATGTTACAGCCATTGGGCCGCAGCCATCAGTTACATTTGCTTTGAATTTAGCATCCAATATATCTACGCCCTGCTTTTCAATTCTGCCGTTACAGCCGTTAATATCTGTTATTTTTAAAACTGTACCGGTTTTAGGCATGCTTTTAAAAGTATGTACAGGGTTGCGCTCGGTAGAAGTATTTCCATCACCAAAATCCCAGAACCAGCTAACAGCATCTTTACTTGCATCGGTAAACTGTACTTTAATTGGGAAACATGAGCCAGATTGCACAGTTGTAAAGTTGGCTTTAGCCTGTAACACCTCGCCAAGGCCGGTTTTGGTGATCTCATCGTGGCAGTTTTCACCAATAGCCCTTAATGTTGCACTTATAGCTCCTTTTTGACGGAATATGTGTACAGGGTTTTTTTCGGTAGTTGTTTTTCCATCGCTGAAAGTCCACAACCATTTTACTGCATCTACCGAATGGTTTGTAAAGTGCAGCTTTACCATTTCACATGATACGGAATCACCTTTTACGGAAAATGCTGCTTTAGGGCTGTAAATATTTATACTGTCTTTGAGGTTATATGAATATGACCTGCCCGAAGCATCGGTTATTTTCAGGTTAGGAAGGTATTTTCCAGACGCTTTATATATGTGGCTCGCCTGCCAGGTGTTGGTTTGCTTAATTGTGCCATCGCCAAACGTGTAAGTATAATCCTTATATTTCTTATAAGTGCAGCTCATTACAAAGCTATCCTGCTTGCAAAGATTGTTAGCATTTATTTTTACAGGATAAGTTTCGCCAAGATAAATGATCTGGCTGGTAGTGGCTGAGCAGCCGCCGGTATCGGTAATTGTTAATTTTATGGTAATAAATTTATCTTCTGTGGCATACGTATGCACCGGGTTTTGCTGGGTAGATTTTTTGCCGTCGCCAAATTCCCAGAACCAGTTAACCGCGTTCTTAGAAGAATCTGTAAAAGCAACTGTAATTTCTTTATCGGAGATATTCTGCTGCATAACGAATTTCGCTTCAGCCTGTACAGCGTTAATATACCTGGTTTTTACAGTCGATTTTTTTGTACGGGTATTGGTTTCGGTATAAGTTACTGCGTAAAATCCTGGTTTTGTATAAATATGCAGCGGGTCTTTTTCTGTAGATGAATTGCCATCGCCAAAATCCCAATGGTAAGATAAGTTTGCGGCCGTAGCTTTGTTTGTAAAGTTTACGTAAAATGGTACGCATCCTTTGCTTACAGATGGTGTATAATCTGCACTGTCGTTATTATTGCCCGGTACCGGTGGTACAGGCGGCTTAATAATAAGCAAATATTTTAACGTGCATTTGCCATCGGTAATAGTAAGCGTTACCTTATATTGGTTAGAATCGTTGTAAGTATAAGTAGGGTTCTCTTTGGTAGAAGTGTTGCCTTTATCGCCAAAATCCCAGTGCCAGCTTGTAGCGCCTTTTGAGTTTGCCTTAAAGCTTACAAACAGCGGGAATTTAAAATTCGGATCGAAAGTAGCTGAAGGTTTGGCGAAGAATGTTGGCGTTGTAACCTTCATTTTATACATGCTAACACAGCCAGTCGCGTTTTTAACGGTTAGTGTGACATTATACTCGCCGCTTGCTGCGTAATGATGCGTAGGGAATTGCTTGGTAGAAGTATTTCCATCACCAAAATCCCAGTGCCAGCTTACAGCGTTCTTGCTCAGGTCTTTAAAATAATATTCATAAGGCGGGCACTCATTTTTGCGCTCGAATGAGAATTTAGCTTCAATTTCATCAATAATTATGGTCTGGAAGTTAGGAATATATTGCGTACAACCTTCAGCGCTTACAGTTTTTAAGCTTACAACGTATTTGCCAGGCCCATTGAAAGTATGCGTAGGTGTTTGCTTGTCAGATGTATTACCGTCGCCAAAGTTCCAGTACCACTCTTCGCCGTTAACAGTTGCGTGTGTAAATGATGTTGTAAATGGTCCGCAAACCATTAATGGCGCAGGCGATGTATAGTTGGTCGTTATATTTTTTATCTCAATATAATCTTTTATTGTTTTGGTGCTTACACAGCCTTTGCTGCTTATGGCTGTTAAGGTTACCGTGTATTTTCCTTCTTTGGTATAGGTGTGTTCAGGGTTTTGTTCAGTTGATGTTTTACCATCTCCGAAGTTCCAGAGCCAGGTTTCGCCATTGCCCGAAGTATTTTCAAACACTGCCTTATATGGTGGGCAGCCGCCGCGGTTCCTTGTACTGAAAGCGGCAACCGGTTCTTCGAATACTTCAACCACATTTTTTACTGAATATTCCTGCTCGCAATCGCCTTTACTGCTTGTTGCAATTAGTTTTACAGTGTATTTTCCGGGCTTTGTATATATGTGGGTTGGGTCTTTTACTGTTGATGTTGTATTATCGCCAAAATCCCACAGGTAATTTTTTGCGTTTAAAGATCTGTTCGTAAAGCTTACTGTTAATGGACCGCAGCCTTGCCCGCCGCCGGTATAACTTGCCTTAAGGTTTGTAATATTAATGGTTAGCTGCTGCGGATAGGTATAAGTATAAACACAGCCAGCCTTGGAAGTAATTTCCAGTTTTACAGTATAATTACCGGCTGCCGGGTATTTATAAACCGGGTTTACACTCCTCGAGGTTTTTCCATCGCCGAAGTGCCATAGGTATTTTGCAGCTTTTGGGCCGGTATAAGTAAACTGTATACTTGAGTTTGAACAGGTTGCAATTGAGCTAACATCAAAAGTTGGCGTTTGCGGCTCTTCAATGTAAATTAGGTTATCTCTTTTTAAAGTATCGGTACAGCCGGCATTGTTATAAGTTACAAGCGTTACTGTGTAGCTGCCTGATTTTCCGTAGGTATGCTTTGGTAGTTTATTGGTTGATGTATTACCATCGCCAAAGTACCATAGCCATTGTTTTGCTGCAGGATCTGTACTTGTAAACTGGAAAATAAAGCCTGCATCGCAGGTGGAATCGTTATTTATGGTAAAATCCGCTTTTGGCTTCGGATCAACTGTTACTGTTACTTTTTTCTCAAGTACGTCTTTACAATCGTAATCATTTGCGGCAAGAAGTTTTATAGTGTAGGTTCCGCTTTGCGTATAAGTATGCGTAGGGTTTACATCGGTCGATGTATGGCCATCGCCAAAATCCCAGAAATAATTGGTAGAAAAAGTAGATGTGTTTTTAAATACAAGGCGGCTTCCATCGCATACATCGGTTTTGGTAAAAGTATAATTAGAAACCGGTACATCAAGCACTTCTACAGCTTTTTTATGATAAAATGTATCCTTTTTGCCAAACGAATCCGTCTGCACCAGCATAATATTATACGCTGCCTTTTTAAGATAAATTGCCGTTGGATTTGAAAGTGTAGAAGATGAGCCGTTGCCAAAGTCCCAGTAATAAGAACTTGCTTTTGATGAATTCGGCTTTAATTTTACCTCCAGTGGCGTACAACCCTTCACTGTGCTGTCGCCAATGCTGTTAATCTGTGCGTTTGCGTTGATATACAACAAACTAAACATCACAAAAAACAAAAATCTTTGTAAAGATATCCCCACCATAAATGTGTATTATTTTTAAAACTTGTAATATGTTTAAAAATGCAGTAACCCCTTATTACATCCTTAACAC
>DAIUCM010000152.1:0-9931 GCA_036846145.1 Bacteroidota bacterium | reverse complement strand
GAGTTATTATTTGAACAACTGTAAAAGATGATAGTTAAAAGAATAATGAAATTTAAGAGCTTCATTATTCTTTATTTACTATAATTGTTATCCCGCTACTTGTCCCCAACCTATCCGCACCCGCCGCAATCAACTCCTCTGCAAACGTTCTGTTCTTAATTCCACCGGCAGCTTTTATCTTCACTTCATCCGGCAAATTTTTCCGCATCAATTCCACATGATGAACCGTTGCGCCGGCAGTAGAAAAACCCGTTGAAGTCTTTACAAAATCCACTTTTATATCCGCGCATATCCGGCAGAGTTTTACGATTTCTTCATCCGTTAATAAAGCCGTTTCAAATATCACTTTTAAAAGCATTTTTTGCGCATGGCATATATGCAGAAGTGTTTCGATATCCTTGCGCACATAGTCCCAATCGCCACTTTTTACTGCGGCAATATTTATCACCATATCCACTTCATCAGCCCCATCCTGCAAAGCTTTTTCGGTTTCGGCGGCTTTAGTTTCAGTAGTAGAATAACCCAATGGAAAGCCGGCAACCGTAGCAACTTTCACTTTCGAAGCTGTACTCCTTCCCTGATTTAGGGAAGGTGTCCGCAGGGCGGAAGTGTTAAATTCCATATATGCATTCTCCAAAAAATGCTTTGCATGCTTTACGAAATAAGGCGGCACACAAACAGCAAAGAAACCATATTTTATGGCTTCTTTACATAGTTTTTCTATCTGTTCGGCTGTGCTTTCGGGTTTCAGCAGCGTATGATCTATGTATTTTGCGAGTACGTAATTCATATTTAAAGGCTTTTCAGCTTTGCATGATCGTTGGATAAATTGATTAAAAAAGCTACAACATTCAAAGCAAGCGCTGCGTATGGAAAAACGGCGAAAGCAGGCTCAAAAATCAAAACATAAAGAAGCAATGAAACAATACTGACAAGAATAAGCGCACTGACTGCAAAATTTATCTTGTCGAAATCGGTATTGATTTTTAACAGAAGCGTAAAAAATATGAGGCAGTTAAAAGTATAGGAAAACACTTCAACCAAATTACTTCCATCGAGCTCAAGTTCGTTTGCCGGCGGAAAAATACGCTTCCAGAAAAGGAGGAGTATTAAAACTAAAAAGACAAGTAAATTCTCAATTAGTCTTCTGACTGAGAATTTACTTGTCTTTTTTAGCGCTGAAATTTTCATTCAGCAATTTACTAAATCTTATTCCTCTTTGCCATGGCAATTCTTGAATTTTTTACCGCTTCCGCAAGGACAAGGATCATTACGGCCAACTGTTCTTTCCACTCTTACGGGCTCAGGTTTAGGCTGGCTTTGCTGGTTTGCAAATTGCGAAACACTTTCGCTGGCAGTTGCACCAGAATAAACATCCTCACGACTGGTTTTCAACGGTTTCGGCGCCGGCATCGGGCGCGGCGGACGAGCTTGTTCTACCGGAGGCGCAGGTTCGTTCTGGTGCTGCTCGATGTGGCCTTTGTACAGCATGCTTAATATTTCCCGGTTAATGCGGCCCAGCATTCCCTCGAACAGCTTGAACGACTCGAATTTGTAGATCAACAGCGGGTCTTTCTGCTCATACACAGCATTTTGTACGCTATGGCGCAATTCATCTAATTCGCGTAAGTGTTCTTTCCAGGCATCATCAATTACCAAAAGCGTTACGTTTTTCTCGAAAGTGCGGATGATCTCTTTTCCACCTGTTTCATACGCTTTTTGCAGCGGCGTCAACACGTGGAGGCTTTTGTGGCCATCTGTCATCGGCACTACAATGTTCTCAATTCCGGCGCCTTTATCGTTGAAAATCTGGTTGATTACCGGGAACGCGCGCTCCGCGATGAAATTAGATTTGCGCTGGTAATGATCGTATAAATGATGGTATAATTTGTCTGTGATTTCATTCGCGCGGCCATTTACAAACTCATCTTGCGTAAACGGAACTTCGGCAGCAAAAACACGTAAAACTTCCATCTGCAAACCTTCAAAATCGCCGGCTTTGTGGTAAGTAGAAAACAGTTCCACAGCCATATCATCCACCATCTGGTTAAAATCCACAGCCATTCTTTCGCCATACAAAGCATTGCGGCGGCGCTTGTAGATCACCTCGCGCTGAGAGTTCATTACATCATCATATTCAAGCAATCTTTTACGTACGCCGAAGTTGTTTTGCTCCACTTTTTTCTGCGCACGCTCAATGGATTTTGTGATTAACGAGTGCTGGATAACCTCGCCTTCCTTAAAACCAAAACGGTCCATATTCTTGGCAATTCTATCCGAACCGAAAAGGCGCATCAAATTATCTTCCAACGAAACATAAAACTGCGAACTTCCCGGATCTCCCTGGCGACCTGCACGACCGCGCAACTGCCTGTCCACACGGCGAGATTCGTGCCTTTCCGTACCAACAATGGCCAAACCGCCGGCTTCGCGAACACCAGGCCCAAGCTTGATATCCGTACCACGACCAGCCATGTTCGTTGCTATCGTAACTTGTCCCGGCTGACCGGCTTCCTGTACAATTTCCGCCTCGCGCTGGTGTTGTTTCGCGTTGAGTACGTTGTGTTTAATGCCGCGCATTTTCAGCATTCGGCTTAGTAATTCAGATATTTCTACGGATGTTGTACCAACAAGTACAGGTCTTCCCTTAGAAACCAGATCGTTAACTTCTTCAATTACCGCGTTGAATTTCTCACGAACGGTTTTGTAAACCAGATCCTGCCTGTCATCGCGGATAATGGGTTTGTTGGTCGGGATTACAACAACATCCAGCTTGTAGATTTTGTAAAGCTCTTCCGCTTCCGTTTCCGCCGTACCCGTCATACCGCAAAGTTTGTGGTACATACGGAAATAATTCTGCAGTGTTACAGTCGCGTAAGTTTGTGTAGCAGCTTCTACTTTTACATTTTCTTTCGCTTCAATGGCCTGGTGCAAACCATCAGAGTAGCGGCGGCCTTCCATCACACGGCCGGTTTGCTCATCTACGATCTTGATCTTGCCTTCAACTATAATATATTCCGTATCCAGTTCGAAAAGCGTGTAAGCCTTAAGTAATTGATTGATAGTGTGAATACGCTCAGATTTCACCGCGAAATCCTGCATCAGCTCATCTTTTTTATTCAGCCTTTCGTCCGGCGAAAGTGTAGAACGCTCAATCTCGGCAATTTTTCCGCCAACATCCGGTAAAATAAAGAATTCCGGATCTTCGCCGCCGGCAGTAATAAGTTCAATGCCTTTTTCCGCCAGGTCAACAGAATTATTTTTCTCTTCTATAATGAAATACAGTTCTTTATCTACTTCGGGCATGTGCTTGTTTTGCTCGGCGATGTAGTAATTTTCTGTTTTTTGCAGGAATGTTTTGATGCCCGGCTCGCTCAAAAACTTAATTAAAGCCTTATTTTTCGGCAAACCTCTATGCGCGCGAAGCAACATTAAACCGGCTTCTTTTTCATCTTCTTTTGATAGTTTATCCGGTCCGTTTGAGAGTAATTGTTTTGCTTTTGTTAAGGCTTGATTAGCATATGTTTTTTGCGCCTGAATCAATCTTTCCACGCGAGGTTTCATCTCTGCAAACTCATGAATATCGCCTTTTGGCGTAGGGCCGGAAATGATCAATGGCGTACGCGCATCATCAATCAAAACCGAATCCACCTCATCCACCATGGCGAAATGGTGCGGGCGCTGTACGATATCTTCCACGCTGCGCGCCATGTTATCGCGCAGGTAATCGAAACCAAATTCATTGTTGGTTCCATATGTGATATCCGCCAAATATGCTTGTTTGCGGTCTTCAGAATTCGGTTCGTAATATTCAATACAATCGGTTGTAACCTGCAGGAATTCATAAATCGGCGTCATCCACTCGCAGTCACGACGAGCAAGATAATCATTCACCGTAACGATGTGTACACCTTGTCCGGCCAATGCATTTAAATAAGCAGGAAGAGTGGAAACCAGCGTTTTACCTTCACCCGTTGCCATCTCCGCAATTTTGCCGCTATGCAAAACAATACCGCCAATCAGCTGCACATCGTAATGAACCATGTCCCAGGTTACCTCGATTCCGGCTGCATCCCAATGGTTGTTGTAAACCGCCTGATCACCTTCAATAGTTACGAAATCTCTTTCTACGGCCAAATCACGGTCGCGCTGTGTTGCCTGAACGGAAATGGTTTTATTTTCCTTGAACCTGCGCGCTGTTTCCTTCATTACCGCGAAAGCTTCCGGCAGAATTTCATCTAAAATTTTCTCCAGTTTTTCGTTTCTGCGTTTGCGCAAGGCATCTAATTCTTTGAAAGCTGCTTCTTTGTCCTCAGGTGTTACATCCGCTGCATTTGCCTGGTTGTGAATGGTTTCCGCTTCGGCGTCAATTTCCTTCAAACCTTCTGCGATGCGTGCACGGAATTCGTTGGATTTATTTCGTAACTCTGTGTGTGTCAGCTTATCAAGCGTAGCGAAAACCTCGTTTATTTCTCGAACCCTCGGGGTTACGGCTTTCATATCACGGTCGCTCTTGTTGCCGAGGATTCCCGTGAGGGCTTTATTTAAAAAATCGAACATAAAAATTTACTGAAGATGAAAATTAATAAAAATCTGTGAAAGCGTATTGTTTACAATAACTTTGCCACCGCAAAAGTAGTGAAATTGTGCCTTTTTGTCTGTCAGGAATTGAAAAATTGGAAGATTGCTGAAGATAATTAGCCAATTAGCAAATTAGCCGATTCGCCAATGAAAAGGCAAAGCATTTTTTGAAGATTCTATATATGGAAATGTCAGAAAATGCTTTGAGTTAGATTTGCACTATGAATTTCGGGATTCCGGGTCAAGCCCGGAATGACGTAAGTTGTCAGAAAACTCCGACTGGCCTGAAGAGCGCCTCGTCAATAACCGTCATTCCGGGCTTGACCCGGAATCCCGACCATTTGAAATACTATAAGAGATTAACAATTAACTGGTTACTGATAACTGGTTACTGATCACTGAAAATATGAACGTATTAATAATAGGAAGCGGTGGCCGCGAACACGCCATCGTATGGAAAATTGCCCAAAGTGAATTACAACCAACAATTTTCATAGCGCCCGGAAACGCCGGAACTGCCACATTAGGCACAAACATACCTGTAAAAGCTGACGATTTTGCGGGCATAAAAAAAGCTGTTATAGAGAATAACATAGATTTTGTTTTCGTTGGGCCGGATGATCCTTTGGCTTTAGGAATTGTGGATTATTTTATGGATGATGAGGAGCTTAAAAACATCCCGATTTTAGGCCCGCCCGCAGCTGGCGCCAAACTGGAAAGCAGCAAAGCCTTCGCGAAGCAATTCATGCTGAAACACGATATTCCAACTGCTGCGTACAGGAGTTTTACGAAGGAAGAAAAGCACGCCGCATATAACTATCTCGAAAAAAATGCTTTGCCCATTGTTGTAAAAGCTGACGGATTGGCAGCCGGAAAAGGTGTTGCCGTTTGCCAGACTTTGGAAGAAGCGAAAAATTTCCTGGATGATATCTGGGAACATGAGAAATTCGGTAAAGCCGGAAGCAAAGTTGTTATCGAGCAATTCTTGTCTGGAATTGAGCTTTCTGTTTTTGTTTTGACAGATGGTAAAAACTATATTTTATTGCCGGAAGCGAAAGATTACAAACGCATTGGCGAGGGAGATATCGGCGCAAATACAGGTGGTATGGGTGCGGTTTCTCCCGTTCCGTTTGCCGATAAAAATTTCATGGATAAAGTTCGCGAACGCATTATTGAACCGACCATTAAAGGTTTGCAGACGGACGAAATTCCTTTCCGCGGATTTATTTTTATTGGCTTGATGAATGTAGATGGCGATCCATATATAATTGAATACAACGCGCGTATGGGGGATCCGGAAACCCAGGTTGTTTTCCCGCGCATTAAAACTGACCTGTTACCGATATTTATAGAAACTGCGAAAGGTAATTTGCAAACTACCGAAATTGAAGTTGACGAAAGATTTGCCACAACCGTAATTGCAACCTCAAAAGGTTATCCGGAAGCTGCCGAGACTGGTAAAGAAATTTCAGGTTTGGAATCAGTTACAGATTCAATAGTATTTCATGCTGGCACTAAAACTTCGGATGGTAAAATTTTAACTTCAGGCGGAAGGGTTTTGGCATTTACTTCTTATGGAAATTCGTTACAGGAAGCGTTGGATAAATCTTATGAGAGCTTAAGTAAAATTTGCTTCGATGGCATTAATTTCAGGCGGGATATTGGGAAGGATTTATTAGCGTTTACAGTAACCAGTGAACAGTAAGTCGAACCTCTCCGCCCTACGGGCACCTCTCCTTAACCAAGGAGAGGAGTGCAGCTTCGACTGTTAATTTATCTATTAATTCCATATATAATATCTGCAAAAAATGCTTTCAATACAAAACTATCTTTCGGGCTGCACTCCTTCCCTGATTTAGGGAAGGTGCCCGAAGGGCGGAAGGGTTAATTCCACCATATATTATATCACCAAAAAATGCTTCAAACCAATAATTTTACAACCTTGCAACCTTTCAACTTTACAACTTCATGAAACGAATCATAGGATATTTTTTTAAAGGTTTGCTGGTGGTTCTGCCAGTGGGAATTACAATCTTGCTTTTTACCAAGGCCATTCAATGGATCGACAGTATTATTTATATTGAATATCCGGGAGTTGGTTTATTGGCAGTTTTGGCGGCAATAACTTTACTGGGTTTTCTTTTCAGTGGAATTATAGGTAATACGATTTTTCATTTGCTGGATGAACTAATGAGCCGAACGCCTCTGGTGAAAATTATTTATTCATCAGTTAAAGATTTGATTGAAGCGTTTGTAGGAGAGAAGAAAAAGTTCAACGAGCCGGTTCTGGTAAAGCTCAGTAGCAGTGAAACGGAAGTAATTGGTTTCCTTACACGAAAAAGTTTGTCGCAGATCGGATTGGAGGGAAAATCTGCCGTTTATGTTCCTTTCTCTTATACATTCACCGGCCAATTAATGATTGTTCCCAACCAGAATATTACGCCATTAAATGCGAATCCAACTGAAACCATGCGCTTTGTTGTTTCGGCAGGCGTAACTGGTTTTGGTACGGATGAAGAAAACTAAAATTTGAAGATTTGGTAAATTAAAGATGTGGTGATAAATCCAGCTATAAATGTTTTAAATTAATTCGCCATATATCATTACCGCCAAAAATGCTTTAATGCCTGTAATTTGTAAATCTTTCCTCAATCTTCAAATTATCAAATCTTCAAATTGATTACTTCGGTGTAACTTTCAGCAAATACAAGGCTAATACGCCATAAACAAGATTGGGCATCCATACGGCTAAAAGCGGATTGAGATCGGAGTTTGTAGCGAATGTTGTTGAAAAGCGCATCATCAGTTCGTAGGAAATGGCGATTAAAATACCTACTAGCAGGTGCGTACCAATACCTCCCCGTATTTTCTTTGTAGCTAAGGAAACTGCTATAAGAACAAGGATAATAATGGCGAAAGGCATGGAAGTGCGTTTGTATTTCTCAACCAGGTAAAAATCTACCATTCCTTCGCCTTTAAATCGTTCTTTCTCAATAAAATCGTTAAGCTCAGGTGTAGTTAAGGTTGGTGTTTTGCGCGATTTTTCTGTGAAATCTGCAATGGTTACAGGGATTGTTATACGCATGGTATCGCCTTTTTTCAGCGTTTCCTTCAGCCCGTTTATGTCTCTTGTAACATAATTATACACCATCCAGCTGCCGGTTTCATTATCGAAAACAGCATCGGTGGCCCAAAGCTTGTAAACCAGGTTCTGGCCTTCGAATTTGTCAATTGCAAAACGGTAGGCACGCCTTTCCTTGTAATTTATGCCCTGTGCATAAAAATAGCTTTTTGTATCTAACTGCCTGTGAATGTTTTGCGCGTTGTAATGATATTCTGCCAGGATATAGCGTTTTTCAAAGGCATCTACTTTTTCATGCGCATTAGGTAAAACATAGTTTTTCAAGCCCCAGTCAACTACGGCAAGTCCCAGCGCTACTGCCAGGTAAGGCATAATAAGCCTGTAATAACTTATTCCGCTTGCCAGTATAGATAATATTTCGGCGTTATTGGCCAGGCGCGCGGTAAAATAAAGCGCTGATATAAAGATAATCAGCGGGCTGGTAAGGTTAATAATTACCGGTATAAAGTTCAGGTAATAATCAATTACAATTTCTTTAAACGATGCATCGCCCTCAAGAATATCATCAATTTTTTCGGAAGCATCAAAAACCACCGAAACCAGCGCCGTCATCAATAAAATAAAACCCAGCGTGGCCAGGAATTTTTTTGCGAGATACAGATCGAGCAGTTTCGGTTTCAGATTCATTTTTTTAGTGATCAGTAACCAGTTACCAGTTACCGGTATTTTTTTGTTTCGGTTTATTCAGTTTTGCACCTGCAGTTAAATTCTTCTTATGCTTCGAAGCTCAGGATTCTGGCCTGCGCCGGAATGACGGTAGTCGAAGAAAAGCTCCGAAAGAAGTTAGCTGCGCCTCGCCTTTAACCGTCATTCCGGGCTTGACCCGGAATCCCGAGCTTCGAAGCGCTAAATCTTATTTCAGCATTTTTTTAGAAATCTATATATGTAATTTTACTTTTCAAATTCGCAATCTTAATTAGCACATCGGCTAATTGGCATATTGGCACAAATTATAATCTTCTCGTAATTTTCTCCAAAGTAATTGTTTTCCACTGATAAAAATCGCCATCCAGAATATGTTTACGCGCTTCACGAACGAGCCACAAGTAGAAAGTAAGATTTGCAACAGAAGCTACCTGCGCGCCGAGCCTTTCGTTGGTATGTAAAAGGTGGCGAAGATAAGCTTTGGTATAATCTGTATCTATAAAACTCAAAGGTTCGCGGTTCAGCGGTGTGAAATCATTTTTCCATTTTGCATTGCGAATGTTGATGATTCCATCGGGCGTAAAAATCATGCCGTTTCGTGCGTTTCGGGTTGGCATTACGCAATCGAACATATCTACGCCGCGACTAATGCATTCCAAAATGTTTGCCGGAGTACCAACGCCCATTAAATAACGTGGTTTATCTTTTGGTAAGATGTTGCAAACCAGCTCGGTAGTTTCGTACATACTTTCAACAGGTTCGCCGACAGATAATCCGCCAATGGCGTTTCCATCACAACCTTGCGAAGCAATAAATTCGGCAGATTTTACACGTAAATCTTTGTAAGTGCTTCCTTGTACAATGGGGAAAAGGCTTTGGGAAAATCCGTATTTGGGTTCTGTTTCGTTGAAGCGTTTTACACAGCGTTCCAGCCAGCGGTGCGTAAGTTCCATGCTGTTTTTGGCGTACTCGTAATCGCAAGGGTACGGTGGGCATTCATCGAAAGCCATCATGATATCGCTGCCCAAAGTGCGCTGAATATCCATTACATACTCTGGTGTAAAAAATAGCTTGCTGCCATCTGTATGTGCCTTGAAATGAACGCCTTCCTCAGTAATTTTACGAATATCGCTGAGGGAATAAACCTGGTAGCCGCCGCTGTCCGTTAAAATCGGGCGATCCCAGTTGATGAATTTATGCAATCCGCCGGCAGCCTCAATGGTTTCCATGCCCGGGCGCAGGTACAAATGGTAGGTGTTGCCTAAAATAATATCTGCATTAATGTCCGTTTTCAGTTCGCGGGTGTGTATGGCTTTTACCGTTCCCAATGTGCCGACCGGCATAAAAATAGGGGTCTGAATTTCGCCTCTGTCCGTGATTATCGAACCTGCCCGCGCCGCGCATTTGCTGTCTGTTGCCTGTAAGGTGAATTGCATAGGAGTGCAAAATTACGGAAAGTGGGGGAAAGTTATGAGTTATGGGTTGCCTATATGAATTTGCTGTTGCCGGTTTAGCTGGCGCAAGATTTAGCGCAGCGGTTCTTGTGCCAAACACAATAAAGGC
>DAIUCM010000151.1:0-10043 GCA_036846145.1 Bacteroidota bacterium | reverse complement strand
TAAGAAGTAAGAAGTAAGAAGTAAGAAGTAAGAAGTAAGAAGTAAGAAGTAAGAAGTAAGAATACAGTAGTTTGAAGAATAGATGTAGTAAATAAAACTCTCAAACCAGCCTGGAAGTATAACAACCCCGAACGGGTAAAATATCACACCTGAAGGCAATCCCAACATAAATTAAAATTTCTTTGATCTTACCTCTTTTTTATTAACTCTTTATTCTTAACTCTTTATTCTTAACTCTTTGTTCTTAACTCTTTGTTCTTAACTCTTTGTTCTTAACTCTTTACAATAAGTTTATTTGCTGAATTTTATCTCAGAAGTTAACAGTTTTTCAAACTCCGGGGCTGCATCGCGCGTATCATTTGTAGTTACAAAAACCAGTGCGTAGTTATTAATAACTGTGGCGTAGTATTTCTGGCTTATTATGGCGTTACCGTTTTCGATCTTTGTGTCCATAAGATAAAATTCTGTTCCGCCAATGGTAACAGGCTTAAATTCAGGCTCAAACTTATATGCTAATTTACTGTGTTCGAGCATAAGTTTTTTGGCATGAAAAAGATAGTCGCTGCCTTTTTTTATACCTGGCGATAATTCAATGTTTTCTATAAGCGCAAGGAAATTAGCGTTATAATCAACCGGCGAGCCCATTTCGTGCCTTGAAGTATTTAGCAATACCGCCGATTTATTCATAGACTGGTCAATAGCTTTTTCTTTATTGCCTTCTGCATGAAAAGATTCCTTGCCTTGCTGCTTTAGCTTCTCATTATACTCGCTCGATTGTACAGCCCAGCCTTTAGGAATATTTACTTTTAACCCGAAAAAACTATTTGTATAAACCGAATCGGTTAAACTGCCATATGTTAAGGTTTTATCATTTTTTTGTGCGAAGCTTAACTGGCTGCAAAATATCATACAGCACAAAACAGCAATAATTTTATTCATACAGTTTTCGTTGCGAAAGATAAAGATGTATTGTCTTTCCCGTTTATTGTAAATGCTTTAGAACAAATCTACAAAAAGAAAGAATAAAAATTTGCTCCCAGCTGAAGCATTTTTTGCTGCCCTTATATATGGTTTTTTCAACAAGCCATATAAATTGTTATGGAATCAATACAGTATGAAAGGCGCGAATTATGAATAGCGCCCTGAGAGCCACAAGGCAAGGAGCTTCGTAATGATAAATAATGGTTTTGCAGCATATAAAACTGCCTTATTACCTGTAAATTATGATACATGGATTAGATTCATCTCCTGAAACAGGAAACAAAAGAAAAATTCAGGCACGCAAATAGAAATGAGGCTGAAAAGGGCGTTATTACCGACAGCTTTATGTAGCCATTCAGTATTTAATGAACCGCACCGACCGTATTCTCGAGCTTAAGGATGGATTTTAATTTCTCTACCACAAAATCAACCTCATCCCTGGTGTTATATTTACCGAATGAAAAACGCACGGATGTATAACCTTCTTTAGGCGATAATTGGCGTAAAACGTGCGATCCGGCATCTGAGCCTGAGGAACATGCGCTTCCGCCACTTGCTGCAACACCTTCAATATCAAGGTTAAAAAGCAACATATCGGTAGCTGGATTTGGAGGGAAAGCGATATTTAAAACAGTGTATAAACAATTGCCGTTATAATCGCCGTTAAACTGAATATCCGGAACCGTTTCTTCCAGGCGGGAAATCATATAGCTTTTAATTTCCTGTATATGGCTCTGCTGCTGCGGCATTTCGGCATAAGCAATTTCCAGCGCTTTTGCCAGGCCAATAATGCCATAAATGTTTTCTGTACCGCCACGCATGTTACGTTCTTGTGCGCCGCCATGTATAAAAGGGCTTATTTTTACATGGCTATCCAAATATATAAAGCCAATACCTTTTGGGCCATTGAATTTATGTGCAGATGCAGCGGTAAAATGTACGCCCGCTTTTTTAAGATCAATAGGTAAATGGCCAATGGTTTGAACCATATCGCAATGGAAATATGCGCCGAATTCCCTACACAAAGCGCCAACTTTTTCTATATCAAGCAAGTTGCCAATTTCGTTATTCGCATGCATTAAGCTTACAAGGCATTTGCCTTTCGGCACTTCGGTCAGCAGGCTTTCCAGGTGAGCGAGATCTACATGGCCATTTTCTGTAAGATCTACATATTGCACGTTTAAGCCATTCTTATGACAGCTTTCTACAGTATGTAAAACAGCATGGTGCTCAATACGCGAAGAAATAATGTGTGTAACGCCAAGGTCCTGGGCAACGCAGCGGATGGCCATATTATCTGCCTCGGTACCGCCACTGGTAAAGAATATTTCACCAGGCGCAACTCCCATTAAGGATGCCACAGATTTACGCGCTTTTTCAATTAATGTTTTTGCCTGCCTGCCTTCCTGGTGTATAGATGATGGGTTGCCGTAATTATTTACCATAACATCGTGCATGGCTTTAATCACTTCCGGATCTAAAGGCGTAGTGGCTGCATTATCGAAATAAACGCGCATGAGGAAAATTTATTAGTCTTTTATAAAATTCTTAATATCGAGGATCATTTTTTCTGCCAGGTTCTCAGCGGTGGTCTGGCTCTGGCTTTCGGAATATATCCTTATAATTGGTTCGGTATTGGAACGGCGCAGGTGTACCCAGTCTCTTTCAAAATCTATACGAATACCATCAATGGTATTTATAGGGAACTGCTTGTATTTCTGCTGCACTTTCGCCAACACTTTATCCAGGTCCATAGTTTCATCGAGCTGGATTTTATTCTTGGAAATGTAGTAATTCGGGTACTGGTTCCTTAACTGTGTGCAGCTTTTGTTCGATTTTGCAAGCTGTGTAAGGAATAAAGCAATACCAACCAGCGCATCGCGGCCATAATGCAGCTCAGGGTAAATCACACCGCCATTGCCTTCGCCGCCAATAACCGCGTTAGTATCCTTCATTTTTACTACCACATGTACTTCGCCAACTGCTGCGCGGGCATGTTCATATCCGTGCTTTTCAGTAATATCGGTTAATGCGCGCGAAGATGAAAGATTCGATACAGTATTGCCACCCGTATGGCTTAATACATAATCAGCAACTGCTACCAAAGTATATTCCTCGCCAAAAAAGCTTCCGTCCTCACAAACCAAAGCCAGGCGGTCCACATCAGGGTCAACAGCAATACCAAGATCTGCCTTACGGAACTTTACTTCGTTTGATAAGGCATTCAAATGCTCCGGCAGCGGCTCTGGGTTGTGCGCAAATTTACCATCGGGCGTAGTGTAAAGCTCATCTATATGTTCAACACCAAGCGCATGCAGCAATTTTGGTACGGCAATGCCACCTGTTGAGTTTACACAGTCTATAACAACTTTAAAGTTTTTGTCTTTAATGGCTTGTACATCAACTAATGGCAGCTCCAGTATTTTCTGTATGTGTATATCTATATAATCTTCGCGGTAGGTTACTTCGCCGAGGTTTTCGATTTTCGCATACTCATAATTACCCGAACCGGCAATATCCAGAACGCGCTGTCCATCAGCTGCAGAAAGAAACTCGCCTTTGCTGTTAAGCAGTTTAAGCGCATTCCATTGTTTGGGATTATGGCTGGCTGTAAGTATAATACCGCCTCCGGCTTCTTCTAAAGGTACGGCCATTTCAACAGTTGGGGTGGTAGATAAGCCAAGGCTCACCACATCAATTCCGCAGCCCATTAAAGTTCCGGTAACCAGGTTTTGTACCATTTCACCGCTGATCCGAGCGTCTCGACCAAGCACAACTTTGTGGTTATCACTGTTTTCCTTAACCCACTGCGCATACGCCGCTGTTAGCTGAACAATGTCTTCAGGTGTTAATCCTTCGCCTGCTTTGCCGCCAATAGTACCTCTAATTCCTGAAATCGATTTTATAAGTGACAAGTAATTCCGCTATTTATTTTCATTGCAAATATACTACACAGTTCAAAATAACTTTTTGTTTACCTGTTTTATTATTAGCGGCTGTATGAGGTATTTTTTCCCCGGATGATATATGGAAATGGCTTAATATTAGAAAATTGTATTATTAGAAAATTGTAAAGCTGCCACTTCCGGCAATAATATTCTCTCATGCATTCAATCATTCATTCACACATTGTAAATGCTATCTTTGCACAAAAAAGGGAAACAGTATTTTGACCTGGTTCGAGAAATGGTTTGGTACGGATTATTATAAGTTGCTTTACAGTCACCGAGATGAAACAGAGGCGCAGAAGTTCCTCGATAACTTACTTGCATATATACACCTGCCGGAAAATGCTTCGATAGTAGATGTTGGCTGCGGGCAAGGCAGGCACTCCAATTACCTGGCAGCCAAAGGTTTTAACGTTACGGGGCTGGATTATGCCGAAGAAAATATAGAAGCCGCCCGACGGGAAGCACCTGCCAATGCACAGTTTATTGAGCATGATATGCGCGAGCCTTTCCCGGTGCAAAATAAAGACCTGGCGCTGAATGTTTTTACAAGCTTTGGTTATTTTAATGCAGAAGAAGAAGACATCCAGACCATAAAAAATATTTGTAACGCGCTGCGTAATAATGGTTTTGCGGTAATTGATTTTCTGAATGCAAAACACGTTGAAAACACGCTTGTACAAGCGGAAACTATATATAAAGGTGATGTAGCGTTCAGGATTTTGCGCGAAATAAAAGATAAAACAGTTTTTAAAACCATAAATGTGCGCCATGGCGATGAAGAACATCATTACCAGGAACGCGTAAAGCTGCTTACATTGGCGGATTTTAAACGCTATTTCGCCGAAACCTGTTTTGTTTTGCTGGATGTGTTCGGAAGCTATAAGCTTGAGCCTTATGATGAACAAAACGCTGCCCGGCTGATTATGATTTTACAAAAGCGCGAATTTTAATAAATGGACCAGCTTTTCTATTGGGATCAGGTAATTTTCGAAGCCATTAACTCAGGTATGGTAAATCCTTTTTTCGACTGGCTGATGCCGCTTTTCCGTAACCAGTTTATCTGGTTGCCGGTATATGTTTTCTTCGCTGCTTTTTTCGTTTATAATTTTCCGCCGAAAGGCTTCTATATACTTTTATTCGGCTTGCTTACCTTTATGCTTAGCGACCAGTTAAGCGCACATATTTTAAAGCCCTTGGCTGAAAGGCTCAGGCCATGCAACGATCCTGTTTTCAGCTATTTCGTGCGGCTTTTAATTCCCTGCGGAAGCGGTTTCAGCTTTCCTTCCGCGCACGCAACCAATCATTTCGCGTTTTCTGTTTTCCTCATTTCCGTAATTCCGCTGCGCATGCGCTGGGTTTTGCCCTTTGCGCTTATCTGGGCTTCGGGTGTTTGTTTCGCGCAGGTTTATGTGGGCATTCACTACCCTTTAGATGTAATTTTCGGCGCTTTATTAGGTGCCAGCATTGGCCTGGTTACAAGTTCTTTATGTAAAAATATTTTGCGCCTTAACCTCGACAGGGCAGAAGAAGAGGAAGAAGTAATAGAAAACGAACCTGAGGAATGGACAGATAAGCAGCAGGAATAAAACCATTTTCGCCTGTATAGGTTAGGGTAAATATAATTACCAACTTGCGCTATGTTCAAAAAAAACAAGGAACCTTTCCAGCCAAATCCCGAAGCAACAAAACGGCTGGCTGCCATTGAGAATTACACAAAACTGCTCGATAACCAGTTTCGTATTCCCGGTACAGATTTTCGTTTTGGTATAGATCCGCTGCTTGGCCTTATTCCTTTTGCGGGCGATTTATTTTCATTGGGTTTCCAGGGTATGTTGCTGGCCAGCATGATAAAATTCGGCGTTAGCCGCAAGGTGATTATACTTATGACATTAAATATAGCGGTTGATTTTATACTTGGCAGCATACCAATTATTGGTAACATTTTCGATTTCTATTTTAAGGCCAGTGAGAGAAACCTCAGGCTAATGAAGCGACATTTCCATGAGGGCCGTCACCAGGGCAGCGGAACCGGAATTATAGTGGCTGTGTTTGTAATTTTACTTGCGGTTATGGCGCTGGTAGGCTACCTGGTTTACCTGCTGATCAAATACTTATGGAACGCAATATTTTAGCGTGAATTTGTGAATTATTTGTTTGATTCACAGCATTATATAATGTGAACTCGGGAATTTGTGGAACAATGGCACGCATAAATACACGCGCCAGCAACGAAATCTGTTGAACAATTGCACCCTTAAATACACGCGCCAGCAACTTATTTCAGCCAATTTTTCTATCAACAGAAATAAAGTGCGCAGCTGGCGCGCGTATTTACGCGTGCCCATAATTTTTTTAGCATATAATTTCATTAAGATACTTGTAAAATGCTGACATACAAGTAAATGATTCCCGAGTTCCCGTTATATAATAATTTCCATATAAGCTAATGCTAAAAAATGCCTTTAATTCCAATATGGGTTGAAACCGGTAGCAAGTGAAATGCTGTTAAAGCTGATATTGCGCTGCTCAAAAAGTTATTTGCCCTTTGCTTTAGCATTTGGCGTCCCTGTATTTTCAGCCTGAATTCCCGAGTTCATAATATCTCTATAAAGATTATATTTACAGGTTGTAAAAGGTGTTTTACGGGGAATTGATATATGGAAAAAAGATGTAAAAAGATTTTAATCTTTAAACTATATCATAAACTTTGAATTAGCCACAATGCATTATGCGGGGAATTCCGGAACGCAGAAATTTTTTACTCGAGAAAACACAAAAAAATGCTACACGAATTTGAAAGCAGGTTTTCCTTTTGGAAATTTACTACTATTTTAACGCGCAGCCTTTATCTTTGCCAAAGCATTTTTCAGTAAATCCATATATAGAAAAGTAAAATATGTCTTCATACGAGTTTATAATTGTTGAGCCGCAATACCGTAAACATGTAGCCGTGGTAAGGCTTAACCGCCCGAAAGAGCTGAACGCCTTGAATTTACAGCTGATGGGTGAGATACGCGATGCGCTGAAACAACTTGACGATGATGAAGATGTGCGCACAATAGTTTTAACAGGTAACGAACGTGCCTTCGCCGCTGGTGCCGATATAAAACAAATGGCAGGCCGTACAGCTATTGATATGCTGCAGATCGACCAGTTTTCTACCTGGGATAGTATTCGCAGAACAAGGAAACCCGTAATTGCTGCCGTTAGCGGTTTTGCTTTGGGCGGCGGCTGCGAACTGGCTATGCTGTGCGATATGATCATTGCATCTGAAACAGCGAAATTCGGGCAGCCTGAAATTAAAATTGGTGTGATGCCAGGCGCCGGCGGAACACAGCGTTTAACCCGTGCCGTGGGCAAAGCGCGCGCTATGGAAATGGTGCTTACCGGTAAATTTATTTCTGCCGATGAAGCTTACCAGTTTGGTTTGGTGAACAGGGTAGTGCCGGTAGAATTATATTTGAATGAAGCTGTAAAACTGGCGCAGGAAATTGCAGAAATGTCGCCAATTGCGGTTCAGCTGGCTAAAGAATCTGTTAACAAAGCATTCGATTCTACCTTACAGGAAGGCTTATTTTATGAGCGTAAAAATTTCTATATGCTTTTCGCCAGCGAAGATCAGAAAGAAGGCATGAACGCCTTTGTTGAAAAACGCAAACCTGAATTTAAGGGAAAGTGATTTTTCAGATGTGTAAATATGCAGATGTGAAAATGTGCGGATGCGCAAATAGCTACAGCTGTAAATATTGTCTGAAGATAAAGTTTAACAGGTTTCTTGCTGCGTAAATTATTAGGTTTACCGTTAACTCTGGAAATAGATGTGAATCTGAGAATTATTATTAGTGTCCGAAACGCGGAACTCATCCACGCGTGTTTTAAACACGCGCGAGCTGCCTTCGGATTGCTTTTATTTGTTTAAGATAGCCTGAGCGTTTTTTATTGCTAATTGAAAATCTGAAAACAGACATTGCCAGGTAAATTTTCAGACGAAGCAGCTCGCGCGCGTTTAAAACGCGTGCGGATGCGCTTAGCGTTTCCAAATGCCAGCAGTTTTTAAACTAAAGCATTTTTAGAAATTATATTATATGGCTTATTAGTAACAAACTGATTTACACATTGATAATTACCGGGTTCACATTAGGTTTAATATTTCAGCTGTTCCTACTCATCCGTTCCTTTCACAAACCTTTCGGTATAAACATTATCCTTAGTTGTATATTTCAGAAAGTAAACACCTTTCGATAGGCCGCTAAGGTAAATATCGGCAAAGGTATTTTTTACATTATCTATATATGCAATTTGTTTTCCCATAGCATCATAAATGGCAATACTGCCGCCTGTAAGGTTAAAAGGTAAATTTATATGCAATACATTACCTGCGGGGTTGGGGTACAACTTCAGCAGCTTTTCAGCATTTACCTTATTCATGTTATATACATTGTAGCGTGCCGGTATTATTATTTCCGGGTCGGCTTCAACAGAGTCGAGCTCAAAATCGGTTATGCTGTAATTAAATTCATGTTTTAGCTGGGTTGGCGTTAGCAATATATTTGTATCTCTGCCTTTGCTCCATAAACGAATGGGTACAGGCATATCAAAAAAATCTACAGATGCATGAGAAGGTTTCTGCTCAAGCACAATTTTTATTTCACTTAGCCGCTGGCTGAATTTTATATCGTAAATCGGGTAGCCTTCGCCGGCATACCAATCATCAAAAAACCATTTCAGGCTTTTGCCGTAAACAGCCTCCAGGTGGCGTTGCAAATCTGGCGTACCGGCAAATCCGTAAGCATGTTTTGGGTCGTAGAGATAATTTCGTACAGCCAGGTAAAAAGCCTCTTCGCCAAGTAAAAACCGCAGCATGTGTACCAGCATGCCGGCTTTTGAGTAAGTTAGCTGGTTGTTGAATATACGGCTTACCGATGTTGTATCGTTAACACGCACCGAACCTATGGGCAGTAAAGCATCACTGCGTTCGTTTTTACGCCAGTTGATGATATATTCGCGAGGGAAAAATTTTTCGGTTGTCAGATATTCTGTAAAGGTCGCAAATCCTTCATTCAGCCAGATGTCCTTCCAGCTGGCACAGGTAACCAAATTTCCAAACCACTGGTGGCCGAGTTCATGCGCAATCAAATAAAAATCGGCGTTACGCATAAAGCTCATGGTTTGATGTTCCATGCCACCGCTTGCGCCAAACTGCGCATGGCCGTATTTTTCCTTATCAAAAGGGTACGGGCCGAATTTCTCTATAAAAAGATCCATTAATTCCATGGTTCGTAAAAAATTATGCGCCATATGCGTTGAATCTTCACGATACACATAGTTTAAAACAGGAAAGCTATCCGTTGCAGATGTTTTTGCATAGAAAGTAAATTCATGATAATCGGTAACGGCAATGGCAACCAGGTATGTAACAATAGGGTAGCGGTGTTTCCAGGTATAAATAATATCGTTACCGGCATTTGTTGCTGAAATAAGCATGCCGTTGGTGCCAACTTTATTGGGCCTGGGCGTACGTACAATTATATCTATGGAATCTATTTTATCATCGAGGCTTTGTTTGCACGGCCACCAGTCCTTTGCGCCATAAGGCTCAGATAAAGTCCATATTATAGGTGTATTTGCATGCGTTGATTGTACGAATGAACGATCGGGCGCAATTGGCGTACCCTGGTAAAATACGGTTATGGTATCGAGGTTGTTTTTTGGCAGGAAAGTATTGAAACTGGCAACTAATTTATCGCCCGGGTTATGGCTAAAGGATATTTTATTGCCTTTGTAAAGTACCGAATCTACTTTCAGCGCTGTGTTCAGGTCAAAGGCAATCTGGCTGAAATCTCCTGCCAAAGGTTTAAAATAAGTTGTAATAGCGCCTTTTATATAATTTACAGCAGGGTTTACTTCCCAATATGCGCGGTGATACACAACATCATACTGGTATTCTTTTTCTTTATGCTCCTTGAATCTGCGTTTGCCTTCCCAGCTTCTGGCCTCGTTTTGCCTGTATTCGTCTCTTTCCTTACAAATATGTTGCGCTGATGCAGTGGAGAAAAAGAATAAAAAAAATCCTATATATAGAAACTGTAAAAAATGCTTTGGCGAAGATGT
>DAIUCM010000150.1:0-10082 GCA_036846145.1 Bacteroidota bacterium | reverse complement strand
ATATAATATATTCAAAAAATACCTTGTGCTTAAAAAACATTATCGCGTTGGCATAATGGCAATGGGGCGGGTTGTATATTTGCTATTCCTATTAAGCCCATGAACGAAGAAATTAAGAAGAGACAGATTGCCATATTGGGTTCTACCGGTTCCATTGGCACACAGGCGCTGGAAGTTATTGATCAGAATCCCGGTTATTTTGAAGTTTCTGTACTTACTGCCAACAACAATTGCGAGCTGCTGATTGAGCAAGCCCGTAAATTCCAGCCCAATGCAGTAGTCATCTGCAACGAAGAAAAATATAATTATGTAAAAAATGCGCTTAAAAATGAGCTTGTAAAAGTTTACGCCGGCCACGATGCGCTGGAGCAGATTGTGCAGACAGATGAAGTGGATGTAGTGTTAACTGCCATGGTAGGCTTCGCGGGCCTGCGCTCAACCATAAAAGCAATTGAAGCACGTAAAGCCATTGCACTGGCAAATAAGGAAACCCTCGTAGTAGCAGGTGAAATAATTACCGAGCTGGCAGAAAAGAACCGTGTGCCAATTTTACCGGTAGATTCGGAACATTCGGCCATTTTCCAGTGCCTTGCCGGCGAAAGATTTGCAAGTATAGAAAAACTGATACTTACTGCTTCCGGCGGGCCCTTCCGTGGGTTCAATCATGAAAAATTATCGCTGGTTACAAAGGCCGATGCGCTGAAACACCCGAACTGGGAAATGGGTCAGAAAATTACGATAGATTCCGCCAGTTTAATGAATAAAGGCCTGGAAGTTATTGAGGCAAAATGGCTTTTTGGCCTTAATCCGGACCAGATCGAGGTAGTTGTTCATCCGCAAAGCATAATACACTCCATGGTACAGTTTACCGATGGCTCCATAAAGGCGCAAATGGGTTTGCCGGATATGCGCCTGCCCATTCAATACGCATTGGCTTACCCCGAGCGTTTACACAATGAATTCCCCAGGTTTTCGTTTACACAATATAAAAGCCTCACTTTTGAGCAGCCCGACTTACAAACTTTCCGTAATCTTGCACTTGCGTTTGAGGCTATGCAAAAAGGCGGCAACAGCCCGTGCGTGCTGAATGCGGCAAATGAGATTGCGGTAGAAGCATTTTTAAAGGAAAAAATATCATTTTTAAAAATGTCCGATATTATTGAGCGCTCCATACAGCAGGTAGCACATATATCGGCACCAAGCTTGCAGGACTATTTTGAAACAGATACAGAAACGCGTAGTTACGCAAAGCATTTAACAGGATTATAATATATGCAACAAAGTTTAATAATGGCGGCACAGTTAATTCTGGCGCTCTCCATTTTGGTAATTATACACGAGCTGGGGCATTTTCTCGCAGCGCGTGCCTTCGGAATTAAAGTTGAAAAATTTTATCTTTTTTTTGATGTTGGCGGCGTAAAGCTTTTTAAATATAAACGCGGCGATGTTGAGTACGGTATTGGCTGGCTTCCGCTTGGCGGCTATGTAAAAATTACCGGTATGATTGATGAAAGCATGGATAAGGAAGCTGCGCAGCGCGATCCGGAACCATATGAATTCAGGGCCAAACCGGCCTGGCAGCGACTGATTGTTATGCTTGGCGGGGTAATAATGAATGTGCTTTTAGGTATTTTGATCTTTACACTTCACAGCTGGTATTACGGCGAAAAATATATTCCTGCCACCGAATTAAGAAACGGTATTGAAGCGCACAGCCTGGCCGAACAGGTAGGTTTCCAGGATGGCGATATTATAACTTCCATCAATGGCGAAGTGCCTAAAAAAGCATCGGAAGTAATAAGTCCTTCGCTGATTTTAGATAAAGGCGTAACTTATGAAATTGAGCGCAACGGCGAACGTAAAACCATTGCCATTCCATCCGACTTCGGTAAAAAAGCGCTTAACACCGGCCTCGATTCGTTTATGACACTTCGGCAGACCTTTACTGTTGGAAAAATTGAGCCTGGCAGGCCTGCAGAAGAGGCAGGTTTAAAAACAGGCGATAAAATTATTAGTGTAAACGATACGCCGGTGCAGTATTTCAACCAGTTTAGCCCAATGGTGCGAAAACATAAGAATTCCGAAATAAAACTTGGCATTCAGCGCGAAAACAATGTAACAACAATTACTACAAAAGTAGACTCAAACGGTGCAATAGGCTTCTGGCCCGATTTTGTTACAGAAACAGAAAAATATTCCCTTGGCGAATCATTATCACGCGGCCCTAAAAAAGCCTGGGATGCCATTGCCGTTAATGTTAAAGGTATTGCAAGAATTGTTTCCGGCGATATACCTGCCAATAAATCGGTGCACAGCTTAATTGGCATTGCCAATGTATTTGGCGGAACATGGAACTGGGTAAGTTTCTGGGGTTTAACTGCCATGTTAAGCATGGTGCTTGCCATCATGAACCTTTTACCAATACCTGCGCTTGATGGCGGCCATGTAATATTTCTACTGGTTGAAATGCTGAGAGGCAAGCCGCTAAGCATCAAATTTTTAGAAGTGGCCCAAATGGTAGGTATGGCACTTTTATTTATGCTGATGGGTTACGCTTTGTATAACGATTTTGCAACCTATATTTTCAAATAATCAGGTTAAAAGTATTTTTCCGGGTTTATATATATGGGAAAATAAAATAATTTATAATTTAGGTTGTAATTTCGATAAGTTTATACGCTTTACGCAATGAATAACCTGTTATTTATGCCGATGCAGATGAAAAAAAAGTGAGGCTCAAAGGGGTAAGAAAATAACATAAACATACCATGTGGATTTTTATTTTAGCTTTTTTAAGCTTGCTACAGCCAGGCAATGGCGATAAGCCGCAAACGCCTAAGGAAGAGCCTTTTGTTCTTGTAATACCTTTTTCACCGCAAATGTACACAGGCAATGGCGATCATTTTATATGTAAAACAAGCGATGTAACACCAGGTGAACTTACAACAATTTTTCGTACCGCATCTGCCGGCCTGCTGATTAATGCTTTAGGTAATGAGAATTTTAACTCAACAGGGCTTAAAGATGGTTCTACCAGCGATAAAAAAAGCGATGTTTCCAAACTGTACGATATCGCTTATTATGTTAAAAGCGATAAAAAGCTTATTGGTTATTTAAAGAATTTCCCGGAATTTAACATGAAGCAGCGCATGGCATCAAGCCGTGTACGCTGGGGAACCGATTGCGTAAGTAAAAACCCGCCGGTACCCAATGAAAAAAGCCATAATTACCAGGAAGTTAAGATCAACGATAACGACATGTTCTATAACGTCCTGAAAAAGAATAAATCTAAATATGCGGTTTTCCTCTCGCAGTTCGAAATGAATACACGTTTCAAAAATTGCATGGATCTGCAGCACAATGTTTTTCAGCGCGACTTTTACCTGCATTATACCCTGCTGGATAGCGCCGGCAATTATATGGATGGCGGTGTTGTAGGAAGCACTTTCCAGTCGCAGACTAATGATATAAATGTAATTATGAATAAGAACATGGGCATGATGACAACACTCATAGCTCAACGCATCAGAAATAAAATTAAAAAGCCTTAAGATTTTCTAAAAATAGCTTAATTTTGTGGCTCCTTAAGCCCGGATGGCGGAATTGGTAGACGCGCTGGTCTCAAACACCTGTGGAGTTACATCCATGTCGGTTCGACTCCGACTCCGGGTACAACGCCCTGTAAATGTAAAAATTTACAGGGCGTTTTGCTTTTAAAGCATTTTTTACGATATGCTTATATGGAGAACTTTCAATTTTATTGTATTAAAAGCTAAGCCATTACACTAAAATGATTAAATTGCATGAAACTAAACTGCCATCATGACTATCTACCCGCGATTTGTTCTGTTTATACTTTGTATTTTATTCACTCAAATAGAAATTATTGCCCAGCCAGGAAAGCATAACTTCGAAAACTGGAACACCAAACAAGCATCACGATTTACAGAAAACAAAGGCCAGGTAACAGATCAAAATGGAAACTTAAGAAGCGATGTGAAATACATCTATTCTGCGCCGGGATTCAAAGCTATTTTTAAGGCAAATAGCTTCAGTTATGAAGTACTCACTGTAGAAAAGAAACCTAACAAAATATCAGAGTCTACAGGTAAACATATTGATAACTTAATATCAGATAAGTTTAAGCAGCTTGAAGATATTTCTGTAAAGTCGCATAGGGTAGATATTGATCTGCCTGGCGCTAATCCTAATACACAGATTATAGTAGAAGGTAAAAGTATAGATTACAACAATTATTACTTAGCACATACACCAGAACAAGGCGTGCATAATGTGCATAGCTATACGAAGCTTACGTATAAAAATATATGGCCCAAAATTGATATTATTTTCTATGTCAGGCAGGAAGGTGAGTTAAAATATGACATTGTTGTGCACCCAGGAGGTGATTTAAAGAATGTTGCTTTAAACTATAATAATGCAGGTATATTTAAACTTGAGAATAATACACTTAACCTGCAAACAACGCTGGGACACGTATTTGAAAATATACCATTATCCTATACGCTACAGGATAAACATATCGTAAAAATATCGTATTCAAAGTATGGAAATACAATAAGATATAAAGGCAATTATGATAAAAATAAGACTCTCGTTATCGATCCTGCTATTAAATGGTCAACATATTTCGGCGGCAGCAATTTCGAGGAAGTTTATGGTATAGCGGCAGATGATTCCGCATATATAAATATTACTGGAAATACAAAGAGTTCATCATCCATAGCAACAACCGGCGCGTACAAGACAACTTATGCCGGTGATTACGATGCCTATGTTGTACAATTTGATGAAGAAGGTAACATGCGATGGGCAACTTACTACGGTGGCAATGAAGAAGATAAGGCTTTCGGTATAGTTGCAGATAAAGACGGTAATTTATATATCACGGGCTACACCCTTTCAACTACTGCAATGAGTTCAACCGGGGCACACCAGGAGTTTTATGGCGGTGGGTTTGCTGATGCATTCCTGGCTAAATTCAACAAGAACGGTAAAAGAATCTGGTCAACGTACTATGGCGGCAGCGGAGGTGACGGTGCATATGGATTGGCATGTGATAAAGCCGGAAATGTTTGCATTACAGGCAGTACACTGAGTTTAAAATCCATTTCAACCTCAGGCGCACATCAGCAGACATTAAATTATTTTACAACACCCCCAACACTCCATGATGGGTTCGTGGCAAAATTTGATTCGGCAGGCTTAAGGCAATGGGCAACTTATTACGGAGGTACCCAGGATGATGAGGGCAGAACAGTAGCAATAGATGATTCCGGAAGTGTATTTATGGCAGGGCGAACAGAAAGTACAGGATTAGCTACATTTGGCGCATTTCAAACAACATTAAACACTACTTACTCCCGAAATGATGCTTTCCTGGTAAAATTCAGCAGCAGCGGTAAAAGGTTATGGGCAACATATTTTGGCGGTAATTATTGGGAATCTGCCCATAAAATAACTACAGATGCGTCAGGTAACTGCTATATGACCGGTACTACCTACAGCATAGCAAGCATTGCTACAGCAAAAGCTTACAAATCAATTAAAACATATTATACTTCTCCGGATGCTTTTCTTGTAAAATTCAGCAGTTCGGGAAAACGTATATGGGCAACCTATTATGGCGGAACCGGCGATGAACATGACTCCGGAGGAGATATTGTAACAGACAGCCTGCAAAACGTTTACCTATGTGGTAGCACGCAAAGCACTTCATTAATAGCAACCGGAAGCGGATGGCAGACAATACACGCTGGTGTAGCAGATGGTTTTATTGTAAAGTTTGACAGTAGTGGCAGCAGGATGTGGGCTACATATTTTGGTTATGATGCTGATGATGGATTTGGTAAAATAACCTTAGGAAAAAAAGGAAGAATTTACCTGGCAGGTAATACAATGAGTTCTTACAAAATAGCAACCTCCAACGCATACCAGACATCTTATGCAGGAAATTTAGATGCTTTTATTATTAGAGTAGATGGTGTAAATAATGATATTGGCCTGGTAAAAATAAACAATAACCTTAACACCATTTGCGCAGCAGATAGTTTTAAATTATCGCTAACACTCAAAAATAACCATACGCTGCCGACAGACAGTATTATAGAAGTCGGATATTTAATTTCCGGGCCGGAAGATATTGTTTTCCAGGATACTATGCGAAAAAGCATTTCTTCGCTAAGTAATGATACTTTTGTTTTCACAAATTTTGTGCTATTAAAAAATGCCGGCAGGTATAAGCTGAAAGTTTATTTGATTACACCGGATAGCGATAACCGGAACGATACATTATTCACTGAAATTTCAGTATTCTCAAGGGCTGATGTTGATTTTACAGCCAATGCTGCGTGTTTAACTTTGGGTATTGAATTCACAAATAATACAACTGTAGCGGGCGGCAGTGTTTTAGCATACAAATGGTCTTTTGGCGATGGCAGTTATTCAACATTAAAAGACCCGCAGCACATATATGCTGTTGCCGATAAATACAAAGTTACCTTGCTTGCCACAACAGATAAAGGCTGTACGGATTCCTTCACAAACTGGATAACAGTTTTTGCAAAACCTACGGCAGCTTTCCATGCTAACAATGTTTGCCTTGCCAACGAAGTTGCCTTTACAAATACAAGTTTACAGGCCACCCAATATCACTGGAATTTTGGTGACGGTGATTCTTCAGACTTAGAAAACCCCACGCATACTTATGCCGCCTTGGGCCAGTACAAAGTGTTTTTAACGGTAACCAGCCATTTCGGTTGTATCGATTCTATCTCAAAAACAATAACAGTTTATCCATTACCAAAGGCTAATTTCAGCACAAAAAATATTTGTTTGAAAGATAGCGCTCTTTTCACAGATGCAAGCATTTCTGCGCAGCAGTATATATGGAACTTTGGCGATGGCAACATTTCCCTGCAGCAAAAACCATCGCACAAGTACACAAAAGCAGGTATATATACCGTTACGCAGAAAGTAAGAAATATGTACGGCTGCTGGGACAGTATAAGCAAAGAGATTGAGGTTTATGACAGGGCTGAAGCTATTTTTTCAGCAGGTGATATATGCGTAACTGACAGCTTCACTTTCCATTCAAAAGGAAAAGGCGCTACACAGTGGCTGTGGAAGTTTGGCGATGATTCTTATTCATTTGATGAAAACCCGAAATATAAATATTCATCTGCCGGCAAGTATGATGTTTGGCTTATCGTAAGCAATAATAATGGCTGCAAAGATTCTGTAATGCATACCATTACGGTAGATTCTACCTGTGTATGGCCGGGCGATGCGAATGCTGATAAGGTAGTGGATAATAAAGATATTTTGGCGATAGGAATTGCATATGCAGATACAGGTTCAGCAAGAACAGACACCAGTACTATTTGGAAAGCGCATCTTGTAAAGAACTGGACTAACAGTTTCGCTTCAGGTGCTAATTATAAACATGCAGACAGTGATGGCAATGGAACAATAAGCTACAGCGATACAATGGCTGTAACCAGAAACTACACCAAAACACACGCTAAGAAGCAGCTAACAAACAGGGGCAAAAGCGGAGATCCTGTATTGAAAATAGACATACAGAATGATTCCTTAAAAGCCGGCGACACTTTGGTTGCATATATATTGCTTGGAGAAAATGCTTTGCCTGCTAATGATGTTTATGGCCTCGCTTTTAGCCTGGATTTCAATACGGATTATTTCACTCAGCCAAAAGTTGATTTTTCCGGAAGCTGGTTTGGAAGCAATGCAATAACATATAGCAATACAACCAACGGTTTGGATATAGCCTTATCACGAACAGATCAGAAAAACATTTCGGGAGCGGGTAAAATTGCTGCAATAAGTATGGTTGTGCTGAAAGATGTTACGTACAACCAGCAAGTGAAACTGGAAATTACAGATAATCTTCTCATTTCTGCCAGTGAAAAAACGTTGCCAACTTATCCGGTAAATGATTCCGTAATGATTTATAAAAAGCCAAACAGTATTTTAAATACCAAGAAAACCGATTCGCCAACATTAGTAGTATATCCGAATCCATTTAAACATCAAACCACTATAGAATTTGATCTGCTGAAAGCAGGGAAAGTAATTATTAACCTTTATGATGTGAATGGGAGATCTCAAAATATCATGGCTTCTACCATGCTTTCATCAGGCAAACACAAATTTACACTTGATGCTGAAAAGTTTAAAATAAATAGCGGCGTATATATTATTAGCGTAGAAAGTGAAGGATTACAGTCTCACCAAAGAATTATTAAGTTAAAATAAATTTTGATTTGAAACAACTCTTAAATGTTGAGTTACTGTATAAAATCAGCATTCATTTAATTTTGAAAATTAAGATGACTTATCACGCATATTTACAAGGTGTTATGTTTTTATTTATGAATCAACCTGAACTTGGGAATGGATTTATAAAGCACAACTTCCCTATATAAAGTAAAGGGCAAATGACTTTTTGAAAAGCGGAAACCAGCGTTATTTGCGTTTCAATCGCAATAACTTTCAACCCATTGTGATAATAAAAGTACTTTTGGGCTTTAGCATATATGGGATTTAAAATATAATGCATGCAAAAAACCGGTTAAGTTTAGCGCACTCCTAAATAAGTTCATGTGGGCCTGTAGTTAAATCAATAGCTCCATCTGCGCTTATACTCATCAAAAAATGTGAAGCCGAATTTCCAGGTAAGGGAAGGCAAAGCAATTGTATTATCGGCAGTTACGCCATATATACCTGCGCGGAAAAGTTGTTTCTTTATACGGAATATCCATTCTACACCGGCAAACATTTCCGCGTGGTGAAAATTGTCCTGCTCCGGGATAGCCAAATATCCCGCACCGCCAGCCAGCCCAAGCCTGCATTTGCGTAAAATTGGAATCTTGTTAAAAATAAAGCCCTGGTCATGGTAAATTCCATTCATTCTTAAATAAGATTCTGAGGCGCTTAAGGTTGGGCCCAAAAGCTGGAAAGAGTTTAGCGGACTCGAGAAAATCCCTACATCGGAACCACGGAAATATTTATATTCAATTACGCGCAAACTCTTTTTATTCATAAATGCACCACCGAGTACACTCCAGCTGCCATACCCTAAAGTACCAAACTGTAACTCGTGTTTTATACCGGTTTCCAGGTAATCAAAATTCACTTCACTTTTAAAAATTCCATTCAAACCTTTACGATAAAGCATGGAAAGTTCAGGGTATTTCGAGCCGATTATGATTTTTTTATTGCCTTTGATAATATATTTCTGCATGGGCCTGTACTTAAATTCAAGCCTTATTTCTGCTTTTTTATATGGCTGGAAATCTGTCGGCTGATTAAGTTCGCCATACAAAACCTGTGTCCAGCGATCCATCTGAAGGTTGGTAAGCGGATCTAATTTGGAATAATCTAAAGTAAGCTCGCCAAAAAGCCCGTTAACAATTTCCATGCGCTGCGCAATGCTGAAGGTTCTGGCCCTGACAAAGTTTGCCCTGCTGAAAAGTGTTCCTAAAGATGGATAAGTATTTATAACATCGTAATAATCGCCCACATCTATAAACGTACGTACAAAACGCAGCGGCATATAGGTTAAACCAGCGCCAACTTTACCCTTAACATCTTTATTTGTAAATCCATAATCAACCATGCCGTTTGTTTCCAACAGGTAATTATTGGCAAATTCTTTACTGAATGAACCATGCAAGGTATGCCTGTAACCGCCAATACCGGCGAAATTCATTTGGGCAATAAGCGGCGCTATATAATATTCAGTACGATGAAATCGATTGCGGTGACCAATACCTGTGAGCAGAAAATTCCAGATATCAAGCTTGTTATATTCGGCATCTGCAGAATCGAGGTAGCTTTCACTTTCCAGGTATTGCCTTACGCTGTCCGATTTCTGTATATAAGCGAGCTCAGTAGTTTTTAATGTAATTGGCCGTAAACTATCCCACCATGTTGTATCGCGGTTAAATGCCAGCACATCGTACTTTTTAACTTCATTGTTAAAAAACCTTGGCGGGAAAGTAGTATTTACCTGGTATGCTGAATGATCTACACGTGTG
>DAIUCM010000149.1:0-10092 GCA_036846145.1 Bacteroidota bacterium | reverse complement strand
ATATCACTATTATTCAATAATTTACCAACAAGATTTACGGTTCCGTCTCCACCGGCAGCAATTACACAATCAGGATTAAAATCTTCTATCTCTTCATGAATCTTTTTTTCGGTAACACGCTTGCCGGTTTCCACAATAACATGTACAAGTTTATGCGTATCGCAAAAAGATTGTATTTGCCCGCTCAGCTGCGATTTATCTTTACCACCGCTGGCCGGATTTACTACTACCAAAATTTTTTTTAAGCTGTTTCGCGCCATTCAACGTGGAATATTTTCCCCTTTTTAACTTGCACAACAAGGAATTTGAACTTAGGTTTTATTTTGAAAACATAATAAACAAAAAATGCTTCGCAGGTACAACTACAAAGCATTTTTTTAAGAATTGATATATGTAAAAGTCTAATAAATATTTACTTCGAACGGGTAATACATTAATATTCCACTCATTTTTTCAATAGCTTTTGCACGCTGGTAAATCTTATAATTTTCGGCGCCCATTTCTTCCTTCATTACTTCTTCTTTAGCCATCACCATATTGCCCAGCGCTTTGCTGAAATTCTGCTTGTACTTAGGCATAATTTTTAACGAGTAGTCCTTAAGGTTTGCTTTTTTAGCAGCGGCGTCAATTGCATCCTGCAGGCTTCCTAAATTATCTACCAAACCAATTTGTTTGGCTTGTATGCCGGAGTAAATTCTGCCCTGCGCTATGGAATCAACTCTTTCTATCGGCATTTTTCTTCCATCAGCCACGCGCTGCTTGAATTCAGTATATGTTTTATCTATATATTGCTGTATTACAGCTTCTTCCTCGGCACTCATTGGCCTGTTTATATTTCCCATATCGGCATATTTACCGGTAACTACCCTGTCGAAAGTAATGCCGAGCTTCTTGTTCCAGAATTCCTTCATCATGGGTAATAATCCAAACACGCCAATTGAGCCTGTAATGGTATTGGGCTGCGCGAAGATCATATCGGCCGGCGCGGCGATATAATATCCGCCGCTGGCTGCTACATCGCCAAAACTGGCTATTACAGGTTTTTTAGCTTTGGCAAGCACAACTTCCCGCCATATAACATCGCTGGCCAGCGCACTGCCACCAGGAGAATTTATGCGTAATACAATGGCTTTAATATCTTCATCTTCACGCGCTTTTCTTATGGTTTTTGCAATTTTTTCGGAACCGATCTGCTCTTCATCGCCTTCACCGCCCATAATATCGCCAACAGCATAAATCAATGCTATTTTATCCTTACCCGATTTTTCAACAGCTTTACCAACTTTGGTGTATTTAGCCAGCGATATACTTTCATAATCCTCATCGGCCTTTTTATCGGTTTTACTTTTTAAAAGATTAATAATTTCATCTTCATAAATAACCCTGTGTACAAGTTTATGCTGTACGGCATCTTCCGGAAACTTTACAAGCAGGTTATCGGCAATGTTCTTTAATTCTTCTGCAGAAATATTTCTGGCGGCTGAAATTTTGGAAAGATAATCGCTATAACTGGAATTTATAAAAGCGGATAACTGCTCGCGATTGGCATCGCTCATACTTGTATTGATGAAAGTTTCACCGGCAGATTTATATTTACCCGCACGTATTAGTTTTGGCTGAATCTCAAGCTTATCGAGCAAACCTTTAAAGTAAACCTGCTCACTATGGAAACCTGCGAAGCTGAAAACGCCGTTCGGGTTCAGGAAAATACTATCCGCAACCGAAGCAAGGTAATAGTTCTTCTGTGTATAAAGCTCACTGTAAGCATAAACAAACTTGCCCGATTTTTTAAAGTCAATCAAGGCATTCCGGATCTCTTCAAGTGTCGGATAACCCGCACGGATCATTTCTGTTTTAAGATAAATCCCTTTGATATTATCATCCTTCGCAGCTGATTTTATAACCGAAAGTATTTCACGTAAAGATACCGGCACATCCATTTCTTTTGCAAGGCCGGGAATGCTCAGGAAAGGATTGTCCACAGGGCGCTCTGGAATATCATGATCCAGCTTCATAACAAGCACCGAATTTTTATTTACTTTTACGGCCTCGCCACCGGCGGCAGCAATACCGGCAATCATAAAAATAAGCAGGAAAAATGATAAAAATATCGCAACAATACAAGCTAATAGTGTTCTGAAAAAGGCAAGCATAATTCTATATATAATTTCATTCAAAAATACTTCAAATAATAATACAAGCTTTATTTGCGGCAAGGTTTGTAAACATACCTAAACTAAAATTACCTGCCGTTAAACAAATACACGCGAAAATTTTATCTGCCGGCCGTTTTTTTGCTAAACACCCGCGCAGGCTGCTTTTTTTACTAAGCTGATATTAAGCGCCGTACAGAAATCAAAAGTACTGAAAAAAGCGAGTTAAGCAACTGTAATTTAGTTTGTTGTAATTTTTGCCAAATCGCAGGAATAAATATTGTAAAAACAATAAATTTTAATGCCATGATTTAAAAACACAGATAAATTGTTTAACTTGCAAATTAATTAGCCTTAACAATCTAGCAGTAGGGAAAGATGTTGAGCGAATAGAAATATATGGCTGATAATATAAATATATTACTTATTGAGGATAATCCTGGCGATCGTCAGCTCATTATACAGGAGTTTAAATCGTACAGGCCGGGCTTTCAGTTTACCATTAAGGAAGATGGTGAAGATGCGTTGCAATATATTGATGAGTTAACCGGCAGCTCGCATGCAGAGCTTCCTCATCTTATTATTTCAGACCTTAATCTTCCGCGTGCCAGCGGCATAGAGGTTTTAAAGCAGTACAAGGCAAACCCTTTGCTTCTGAATATTCCTACCGTTGTTTTCTCTTCATCTTCATCTCAATCCGATATCAGGAATGCTTATGCGTGCCATGCCAACTGCTATATAACCAAACCATTCGGCTACGATGAATTCAGCCTGGCCATTAAAAGTATTTACGATTTCTGGTTTACCATATCAAAGCTGCCTAAGGTTTAATACCAAAGTATTTTTACGCTTCTGCTTATATGGATACGGCAAATAAAAATACCTGGCAATAGGTTATTATTCACAGATTCACGTTAAAAACTGTGTTTTAAATGATGAACCGCCGTTTGCTCTAAGCCAGAAATCGGCCGTAGATGCCGGCAATTGTTTTTTGCCTTTAAAAGCCGCAGTAAGTATATTATTATTTTAATGTGAGCTCGTGAATTATTTCTGTGTATTTCTGTATTTTACATTGTGGGCACGCGTAAATACGCGCGCCAGTTGGGCGCTTTATTTCTGTTGATAAAAAAATTGGCTGAAAAACGTTACTTGCGCGCGTATTCACGCGTTACATTGTCAAGAAATTCCCGAGTTTACGTTATTTAAGATAATAACCCCATTTATCAATATGGCTGAAAACTTTTTGCGGAAGCAGGTATCTTACATTTTTGCCTTCGCGTAAAGCTTTTCTTACATAGCTTGCCGAAATCTGCATCAGCGGAACTTCTTCAACCAGCTTCATTCCCGGGCTTAATAAATTCATATTTAACGGATACTCCGGCCTTGGATAAATATAGATCTGGTAATTGGAAACAAGCTGCTCATAGTTTTTCCACTTTGGCAACGTATTTACAGTATCTGAGCCCATAATCAACACCCACTCTCTTTCAGGATATTTTTCTTCGAGCCGTAACAATGTATTAATGGTGTATGATGGCTTTTCAAGCTCGAATTCGATATCACAGGCGTGCAGCTGGCTATCGTCTTCAATGGCAAGGCGTACCATCTCCAGGCGCTTAAAATCGTTTAGCAGTTCGGCTTTATCTTTCAGCGGATTTTGAGGCGAAACAACAAACCATACCTGCGCCAGATCGGTAAAATTAACCATATGGCTGCCAATGATCAGGTGCCCGATATGTACCGGGTTAAAAGATCCGAAGAAAAGGCCGGTTTTCATGCTGCAAAGATTTAATTTTCGTCCAGGTATTCCTTAATATAAAGCTCGCCTATCTCCAAAGCATCCTGCAGGTTATCGTTAAAAATAATTTTATCGAACTCGGGCGCCAGGCTTAGCTCATGCGCAGCCCGGGCAATACGTTTATCGTAACTTTCGGCAGATTCTGTAGCTCGTTTCTGCAGCCTCGATTTTATATTCTCCAAACTTACCGGGTGTACGAAAACGGCCAGCGCGGCAGGTGCAAAATTTTTCTTAATATTGAGCGCGCCTATAACATCTATATCCAGCACCGGAATTCGTTTTTCATCCCAGATTCGTTGCAACTCGCTTTTCAGCGTGCCGTAAAAAATGCCGTTATAAACCTCTTCAAACTCAACAAACTCACTTTCTTCAATTTTAACCTTAAAATCATCAACCGATAAAAAATGATAATCTTTCTGGTGCGTTTCGCCTTCGCGCTTTGGCCTTGTAGTTGCGGAAATGGAAAAGCTAAGATTTGGCATTTTATTAAGCAAATGTTTTGCAAGGGTTGTTTTACCTGAACCTGATGGTCCGCAAAGTATAATCATTTTTTGCCCTGGCATGCTATATTACGTTTAAAACCTGTTCTTTAATTTTTTCAAGCTCTTCTTTCATCAGCACAATATATTTCTGCATGCCGGCATCGCCAGATTTTGAGCCGATGGTATTTATTTCGCGGCCGATTTCCTGCGATATAAAGCCAAGTTTTTTTCCCGGAGCTTCTTCCTCCATGGTTTCCAAAAAATAATTCAGGTGAGTGGTTAGCCTTACTATTTCTTCGGTAACATCCAGCTTCTCTGCGTAATAAATAAGCTCCTGCTCAAGCCTGTTTTCATCGAGGCTTGTTTCGGTAAGGCTTCTTATTTTTTCCCTTAGTTCAGCTCTTATTTTAGTAACTCTTTCATCCTTAAGCTTTTCTATTTCGGCCAGGCTTTTACCAATGTTTGTTATGTATAATTTGAGCTCACCTGCCAATGCTTTTCCTTCCGCTATGCGGAAATCATCGTATTTTTTCACAGTTTCATGCAGGGCTTGTTCCACCAGCTGCCAGTCAGCCAGTGGCTTATCGCCCGCGCTGCTGCCCGATTGTATAATATCAGGTATGCTTAATAATGCAGGCAAAATATTATCGGTTGGCGCGCCGGCGCTTTCTGCAAAATCTTTAAGCTCATTATAATAAGCCAGCAGAAGGTCTCTGTTTACTGTTTTTGCTGTAATTACATTCTGGTGCGGTTCATTTTCTATATAAACAGAAATTTTACCGCGTTGCAAAAGCGGACTTAAAACACTTCGAAGGGTAATTTCTTTCTCAGCGAAGGTTTTAGGCGCACGTATAGAAAGATCGAGGTTTTTACTGTTCACCGATTTTATTTCTATACGAATAATGGCTTCTGGCGTTTCGAGTATCGTTTGGCCGAAACCAGTCATTGAACGGAGCATAAGCATGAATTTATGCTACAAAGATGAAGATAAATATGCTTTAATACTACGATGCTCCAATGAATTGTGAATGATGAATATTTTTGAGATTTTTTTTAGTCCTTAACTAAACGAATATGAGCAGGGGTATTGACTTAAAAAAACAATAAGGATGCCCAATTTTAAAGCAATATGAAAAGACTTTTTAAGCAGCGGAAATAAGCAATAATTGCCTTTCAATGGCTATAGGTTTCACACCTATTGTAGAAATAAAGGCATTTTTTAGCTTTAGCATATATGGAAATAACAGACCTAAATTATATCATAAAGATTCATACAATATCAGGCCTGGTTTAGCTTGATACGGAAAGTTGTGCCAACACCCTGTTCAGATTCCTTTACGTAGATATTTCCCTTGTGGTAATTTTCAATAATTCTTTTCGATAAGGAAAGACCAAGCCCCCAGCCTCTTTTACGTGTTGTAAATCCTGGCTCAAAAACCTCCTGGAATTTGCTGCGCGGTATACCTTTTCCCGTATCGCGAACATCAATTGTAACTATTTTTCCATCAGCCTTTATATGGAAAAAAATTTCACCGCCATTGGGCATGGCATCTACAGCGTTTTTGGTAAGATTTTCAATCACCCAGCTAAAAAGGTTTTTATTTAGCATGGTTTCGGCATCGCGGTTACTATCATTTAAAATATTTATGGCCACCCTGGCTGTAATACGCTTGCGCATATATTCCACGCTTTCATCAATAATATTATATACATTATATTTATGCAGCTCCGGAACCGAACCTATTTTCGAGAATCGCTCGGTAATTACTTCCAGCCTGTTAACATCTTTTTCTATCTCCTGTAAAATTTCTTCGCCAGGCGCTTCACCTGTAGATCTTAAATACTCTACCCATGCGATTAATGATGATAAAGGCGTGCCGATCTGGTGGGCGGTTTCTTTAGCCATGCCAACCCAAACCTTGTTTTGCACATACATGCGGTTTGTATCGAAAGCTATATAGGAAATGGTAAGAAATAATGCAATTAAGGCCACCTGTATATATGGGAAATATCTTAACAGGGTAATGGCGCGCTGCTCTTTATAATATATATAATGAATGCTGTTATCATCATCTGATTTTATTGGTATTGGATCGTTATAAAAGCGCATGGTGCTAAGCAGTGGCAGCAAATAATCGGCGGTATCTTTTACGCGTAACGAATCTAAATTTTTAGAGTTGGTGATTGTACCTCCCTCATTTACAACAATAATTGGTATGGTTGCGGTTTGTATGGTGTAAAGAATTTCTGTGAAATTTTCAATCTCTGGATTGTTGATCTGCTCAAAAGCCGAGGCGATTTTTTTCACTTCGGCCGATTCTTTTTTTGACAATTCCTCGACAAGGTAATTTGTGAAAAGCAGGAAAAAAACACTGATAAATACAGCGCCAAGCAGTAAAAAAATCTTCCAGCGTTTCTGGTGCTGCAGCTCGGGTAAAGTAAACCTCATTTTTTATCGGTGGAGAATTTCTTTTTCAAACCTTGCCATAATTTAGCGGCAGGATCTGGCTTTTCGGCTGTAGAAGAAGGTTTTATATTTTCAGTTGATTCCGTTGCTGTTTCATCATCCCAGCTAAGCTCGTAATCTTTCTGCGGCTTATTCAGGTTTTCGCGTGGCTTGCCTTCCGGCCCTTCGCCGTTAAGCGCCTTATTTAGTGTACTGGCTTCTTTCTTAATATTCTCTTTAAATTGTTTACGCGCCATGGCGCCATCATAACCAATTTTAGGGTCAGAAACATGGCCGCTCATTTTCACAAAAACCAGGGCGCCACCATTTTCATTCACCTCAACCGTTCCAAATTCATCCTGGTAGCTTTTCTTTTTACCGAAAACAAGCTGAGAAGCATTCATGGTAATATGAAAATCCATTACATTTGCAAAGGTATGTGTTCCGGCAACAGTCATATCCATTGCGCTGCTTTTAATATCCATTTTCGGAATTATGATCTGCTCATCTTTTACATATAAAGTATTTGACAGCCGGCTGAATGTAAGATGGTTAAGGCCTTTTACCTCGGTAAATTTTCCAAGTTTTTTTAATGGCTCCAGGTCGGTTAATTTACCATTGTCAATCACAAAATCGCTGGTGGCAAGGGCAGTTTTCAGGTCGGGCGACAGATCCGCGTTCCAGTCTAATGAAAATACGGTTTTGGATGTTAAAGTACCGTGTATGTTTTTATGCGTAACAACCTCCTGACCAAAATCTTCGAGCCCGTAAAAAAGCTGAGAAACTTCAACATCATGGCATGATCCTGTAAAGGCCGACCTGAATTTATGTTTCTGCAAGGTAGTTATATTGCCGGTAAGGTTTATTTTGCCGCCAAAAGCGTGCAGCTCTCCTTTTTTTATACTGAGATCTTTCTCGTTAACTTCCACATGGCCGGTAAGCTGTGTTGCTGTAATTCTTTTGAAAGTAAATTTATTGATGGTTACATTCAAATTGGCAAGTAAAAAAGTTGGGAAGGTAAAATGAGAAGCATCTTTACCGGCTGCAGCTGTTGTGGCAGGCGGCGAATCTGTCATAAAATCTTCCAGCCGTAAATGGTTCGAATGGAAGTTGGCGTTGGCTATAAATTTCTGATCGGGCAACAGTATATAAGCCGCCAGGTTCTTAAACTCACCTTGCATAGCGAAATCGCTGCCTTTTGCCATTCCGCTGAAATTTTCGACAGTTAGGTCGTTCCCGTCAAAAACAAAACTTGCATTCATGCCGGTATAATCAGCGTTATATTGTTTAGATGCAACATTTACATCTTTCATTTTCATTCTGCCCGATATAAATACTTTGCTTCTGCCGGCATTTGTTTTAAGATCGGAAACCCTGCCTTTAAAATCAACATCCGCTTCTACATTTCCATCGAGCTTCTCCATATATGAAACCGGCAAAAAATGCTTTATATCGGCCAGTGAAACGCTACCGGCAAGCTTTGCACGCAGGTAAGGATCGGTAAAATTCTTAGCGTAAACAGCCGCCGTAATTTTTTTTCCTTTCAGCAGGCAGCTGAAATTTTTCAGTTCCGCTTCAGCGTCTTCTGCCTTGTGCTTTTTACCATTGTTGAAATAACCTTCGCAATTTACTTTTTCCAGCGCTATATTATTCACTTTATCGAAAAGCCGCCCGTTTTTTACTCCGAAATTGACACTTATGGCAGGGTTTTCCTTCTCGGAAATAATACCGTTAATTTTTGCCGTGAAGTAAACATTTCCCGCACTTTCGTAATCTTTTACCATATTGGCGTATTCTTCCGGCAAAAGCGCCATTAAAACCTGTATCTTGTTCTGCCTGCTTTTAATGGTATAATCTACCTTTACGCTTTTCGGCAGGTTCTGCGCATAGCCGCTTATATCAAAATCGGTATTATTAATGGTTGCTTTGCCTTCTTTAATTGCGTATTTCTGCTCCGGCATATCCATATCCAAAGCTGCATCTACAACAATGCGCTGGTTTTTAAGGTAATGCACCTTGTTCACGCTTAATTTACTGAAATAAAAATCTCCCTGGGTGTTTAAAACAAATTTATCGTCATATAGCTTACCTTCCAGAAATGCTTCCTTTATATCATTTTCGAAAACAAAGGCGCTCTGTTCATCGGTATAATTAACTTTAACCCTTTGCAGTGAAATGTTTTTGAGGTGTAACTCTACAGGCTCTTGCGTTTCAGCGGCAGTTGTGTCCGTTTTCCATATTATATAGTTCGGCCTGCCATGCTTATCAATCTTTAAATTTACGGTCGCGTCCTGCAAAACAATTTTCTGTATATGGTACTCGCCAAAAAGCATATCAAACGGGTTGAACTGAACCGACATACTTTGTGCCACAGCCAGATCGCCATTGCCTGCAGGATCTTTAATGATAAAATTATCGAAATTTATGGATGCGAGCGGAAAATGCTGGATAAAAGAGAAAGTAATATCCTTACCTTTAATATATACACGGGCCACAAGCACTTTGTTTACCTGCTTAACCGCCAGCCGTTTAATTTTATTTTCGAAGATGTAAGCCGCCAAAATAGCGGTAAACACCAGCAAAATAATACCAATTACAGCACCACCCACAACCTTTTTAACGTTAACAAACCTCCTGCTCATCATAGCCCTATAATAAAGTAAAAGCGAATATACAAAACCCGGTATGTAAAACCGTACCAAACGGCCTAAAGCTATACAACTAAAAAAAAATCAAAAAATTTTTAGGAAGTGAAAAAAAAAGAATTTACCTTTGCATCACCTTAATAAAACGAAGGGAGCTTAGCTCAGCTGGTTCAGAGCACCTGCCTTACAAGCAGGGGGTCACTGGTTCGAATCCAGTAGTTCCCACACTGAAAATGAAGCCTTTACAAGTAAAATTGTAGAGGCTTTTTTATTTGGTTTAATTTCAACAGACTAATCATCTGGTTTATAACCTGTAAATTACAGGCTATAATTTAACACTTTGAAAAAAAACACAAATAGCCTCAGCTAAAATTTATATCGTTATAACGCATATAAGCATACGCTGGAAAATACTTTGCGCCTGAAGCTGCGCCACTAAATTAATGTACATTCTTCTTCTTTTTCCAGGGCCATTCTTTTATGGCAAGGTAAATCATACCAGCAACACCAATGGTAATTAAACCTACTTCTAAAAAAGGGAAATCCATAATTTTATAATCTCAAATGT
>DAIUCM010000148.1:0-10115 GCA_036846145.1 Bacteroidota bacterium | reverse complement strand
TAATGTACCTGTGCCGGGCATAAAAACTATTTATAGAACCTGAACCAAACATTAACCTGCCAAATATGAATAATGCTGTGAAGTTATAATTTAAAATCAATTACCTGAAAAAACAGGCTGTAAAACGTAAAAACAATACTGCTAATTTGCATGCTATTATTATTTGATGTAAATTTTATTACATTTGGAAAAAAATAAATATATGCTTTTACGCGGTTTTACAAAATGCTTATTATCATTGCTTTTTATAATTATATCGGCCGGCATAAAAGCGCAAACCGGCAGCTTTAAGGTCGAAATAGATTTTTTAGGTACGCCACGGCAATTATCATTTTATGTACCAAGCAATTACGACAACACAAAGCAATATGGTTTATTTATAGGCCTGCATGGCCTGGGCGATAACAGCGAAAACTACAGGAATGCCATCATCAACACGCTTAGGTTCGATACGGTTTTTAAGAATACAATCTTCGTATTTCCGGAAGCTTACCATGTTAACGCCGATTATTTTATGCCGGAAGGCCATGAGGAAATTATAAATGAGAGTATTAAATACGCAGGCAGCAAGTATAATATTAATGAGAAGAACATTATTTTACAGGGCTTTTCGCTCGGCGGGCGAGCTGCGCTCCGTTTCGGGTTACAGAATCCTGAAAAATTCAGAGGTGTTTTATTAAATAACCCGGCAGTGCAAGGTATAAAAGAAACCGGGAACAGAAGTGCAACCGGCTATAATTTCAATTATGCCAACGCACCAGAAATTCCGGTTTATATAGTTATTGGCCGGCAGGATGTTTTATATACAAACATTGCCGATTCTGTTTTTATACAACTCGTAAAACATAATGGCCGGGTGCATTTGCACGAGTTTGAAACCATGGCGCATACCATTCCGCAGGCAGGCAGATTGACGAATGTACTTTCATTTTTTGATAACCCTGCGCATCGTTCGCTGGATTTTAATTTATTACAGATAACAGCGCCTAAATATACCTGCAATTCCACAACTGCCGCTAAAGTACTCTTCCGGAATACAGGTAAAACCAACATTACATCGGTTGAATTTGCAGCCGGAGATGGTACTTTAACAAAATTCTACAACTGGACCGGCAACCTCAAACCTTTTGAACATGCTGAATTCACCATTACCAATATACCTACAACCGAAGGCAATAACCAGTTAAATGTAAATGTAAGCAAAATTAATGGCCAGGCACACGATTCTATTTCGGCAGTAAGTAATAAAACAGCAGCTTATATCAGAACGGCAAAAGGCAGGGCGCTACCTTATTCCGAAAATTTTGAGGGACAAGTTTTTCCGCCTGCCGGCTGGAGCATTAACGGCACTGGCGAAGTATATGCCGAATGGGATCACTCATCGAATGCTGATAAAAAATTTGGAGCAGCATTCGCTATAAATACAATATTAATTTTCGATAACCTGGGCAGCAGAGAAGAGCTTATCAGCCCAACGCTCGATCTTACTACACTTCCAAAACCCAACCTGCGATTTAATGTAGCGTATAATTACCATAAATATACACCGCCATATGTGGCTGAAGATACTGTTTTTGCCGATACCTTAGAAGTACTTGTTTCTACCAATTGTGGTTCTACGTTTAAAAGCATCTATAAAAAAGGTGGTAAGGACCTTGCCAGTTTTGCTAAACCTATGGCAAATATTACGAGCCTCAACGGACTGATGAATACACCAAGAGATACCAACTGGCGTTACGAAGCACTTGATCTTTCTGATTTTGCTGCGAGCAACAATGCCATGATAAAATTCAGTTATAAATCGGCCCTGGGCGGTATTATTTACCTGGATAACGTACTTATTGGTAATAACTCGCTCTCTATTACTGAGAAGCAGCCGGATGATTTCGCCATTTATCCAAACCCGGCCAATGGCATTGTAAATATTAAGAGCAATGGCGAAGCTGTTAAAGCCGTTGAAATAGCCGATGTTTCCGGCCGTATTGTTTTAACACACAACAATATAACATCACAGCAGCAGCTCCAGCTCAATACCTCTGCGTTAAAACCCGGCCTATATTTCGTCAGATTAATAAAACCCGACAAGTCAGAAACAGCTAAACTTTTGATCAGCAGGTAAGTTTTTTTATATTGAATGAATGAATGAATGAATGAATGGATGATTGAAAGAATGTAAGAATATTGCTAATTAACGTGAATTCGCGAATTAAATTTTTTATTTTCAGCAATTTAGTTCCGGTTTCGTATATATACCTTAGTCAAAAAATGCCCCAAGGTATAGTGATATATTACTTTAAACCTACATTTGAAATTTGACGCACAAATTCAGGACTGGGTATGTTCTGCGAAGTTTAAAACTTCGCAGATTTTAGCTGGTAGTTTGTAAACTACCAGCTAAAATAATCGTAGCAAAAATGCTACGATTAGCAGTGTACTATCTTATTAATTCTCAAGTTCACGTTTATTAGCGTATTTTTACTTTCATCATTTAGCTGGGGCGATGCCCCAAGCTGTGAAAATCTCACTCCTTCAGAGTGTTGGAGCAAAGCATTTTTTGCCATAGTGAGATATGGAATAAAACAACATCGCTAACTAAACAACACTGAATCCATAATCCATAATCAGTATCCTATCTCCTATCTCCTGTTTCCTCACTTCTCACTTCGAGCAGACGTAAACAACTGCCGGTGGAATATTTAGCGCGGTAAATTTAATCTTCACCTTGCTGAAATGTTTTTTAATCAGGTTATACTGCGATAAGGAGTACTGGAACTGGATATACTTACCGTTTTTAGGTAAAATTTTGTGCGTTTTGGTAAGCAGGCTTTCACAAAAAGTTTTTCCAAGGTTGGTTAAGGGCAGCCCGGAAACAACATAATTTACTTTACTGATATGTAAGCGCTTGAGGTAAGTTTCAATCTCCTCCGCCGAATCATTGATCAGCACCAGGCGTTCATCTTTTAGCTCGTCTTTCTGCTGCTGGTAAAACTGCCCGTTAATTTCAAAGGCAAGTAGTTTACTGCCGGGTTTCATATTTTCCAGCAGCTCGCGGGTAATATTTCCGTTACCCACACCAAACTCAACAATATAATCGGCCTTATCAAAATCAATTGCCGAAAGCATTTTGCGTATAAGATGCGGAGAGCTTGGCCAAACCGTGCCGGTGGTTTTAATATTGCGTATGGCTTCCAATAGGAAACTGTTGTTCTTTTTAATTTTCGATTTAAAATTGTTTTCCGTGCGCACGTAGTAGCCAAATAATTTGCGAATGTAAGTAACATTCCTATAACATTATTTATGCATTAAAGATTATAAATTTTTTTGGTCTGACAGAAAGTCCTGTGCATTTCATGCGGCACGAAAGTGGCAGCATTTTTAAAAGGAATGAAAAGCGGCAATAGCGGTACAAAGTTTGCGCAAAAAGGTAAAAGCAAAACTACGTAAACCAAAACTTGCCTATTTTTGTCCTAACAAATAAAGCATATCAATACAAATAAACAACAATAAAATGGCTGTAGAAATAACCGATAGCAATTTCGAAGAACTTGTAAAAAACAGCGATAAGCCTGTATTAGTAGATTTTTGGGCGGCATGGTGCGGCCCTTGCCTGGCTATGGGCCCGGTAATTGAAGACCTCGCTAAAGAATATGAAGGCAAAGCCGTAATAGGCAAGCTCGATGTAGATAACAATCCGGAAGTATCGCAAACGTATGGCATTCGCAACATACCAACTATGCTTGTATTTAAAAACGGACAAGTGGTTGATAAGCAGGTTGGCGCTGTACCTAAAGCAACACTTGCCAAGAAAATAGAAGCCCAGTTAGGGTAAAATCAATGAATGAATGAATGAAGAATGAATGAATGAATGTAAGAATCAATTTGCCCATATTTACAATGGCAGAAAAATGCTTTGTGTATGAGTAAATACTTAAATGTTTTGAAATTCGGTAACCGGTATTCTCACATTCATTCATTCTTACATTCTTACATTAAATCTAAAAGATATGGCTATAGAATTAACAGACAATAACTTCGAAGAATTAGTTAAGAACAGCGATAAACCGGTATTGGTAGATTTTTGGGCAGAATGGTGCGGACCTTGTGTTGCCATGGCACCCATGATTGATGAGCTTGCCAGAGAATATGAAGGCAGGGCTGTTGTAGGAAAATTTGATGTTGGTACAAATCCAAAAATATCTGTAGAATACGGCGTTCGTTTAATGCCAACCACGCTTATTTTTAAGAATGGGCAAGTGGTAGATAAAGTGGTAGGCGCAGTAGCAAAACATACACTGGTTAAAAAGCTCGATTCGCAACTAAGCTAATGGTTGAATAAATGAAGGATTGAATGAATAAATGTGCGATGCGGAGCAACTTTTCAACTTTTCATCCTCTCTAACTTTTTAACCTAATTTTACAATCTTACAATCTTACAATCTTACAATTTTTCAATTCTATAAAAATGGCCAAGCCCAACCTAGAAAGATTAGACATGGAGCAACTGCGCCAGTTTGGCAGCCTGGAATTGCTTGCCAAGCAGGTTGTAGAAGGCTTTATTGTAGGTCTGCATAAATCGCCTTTCCATGGTTTTTCGGTTGAATTCCTGGAGCACAGATTGTATAACAGCGGCGAAAGCACCAAGCATATAGACTGGAAGCTTTTTGGCCGCACAGATAAATTATTTGTAAAACGCTACGAGGAAGAAACAAACCTGCGATGCCATATTGTGGTAGATAACTCAAGCAGCATGTATTTCCCGGAAGGCGGTTTTAATAAGATACAGTTTTCGGTTTACAGCGCTGCCGCTATGATCTATTTACTTAAAGGACAGCGTGATGCAGCAGGATTATCCTTTTTCAGCAACGAAATAGAGAAATTTTTCCCTTCGCGCAGCAGCAATGTGCACATGAAAATGCTTTATACCGAACTGGAAAGATTGTTAAAAGCAAATCAGCACGATAAAAAATCTTCTGCAGCAAGCACATTACACTCTATTGCAGAGCGTATTCATAAACGTTCCATGGTTGTAATTTTCAGCGATATGTTGGATTCTGATGCCAATGAAGACGAAATTTTCCAGGCGCTGCAACATTTGAAGTACAACCGGCACGAGGTAATTTTATTCCATGTAATGGATAAAAGCAAGGAATATGAATTTAACTTCGAAAACCGCCCTTACCAGTTTATAGATATAGAAAGCGGCGAAAGAGTAAAAGTTTATCCAAGCGAAGTAAAAGATGCTTACTTAAAAGGCATAAACGAGTACCGGCAGAACCTGAAAAGCAAATGTACGCAATACCGTATAGATTATGTGGAAGCAGATATTAACGAAGGTTTCCGCCAGGTGCTTCTACCCTATTTGGTAAAGCGTATAAAGATGAAATAATCTTAATGTGCAGATGTGAAAATGTGGAAATTTTGCTTTCACCGGATTGGCTGACATCTAAAGCAAATGATCCTTATAAGCCAAAGCATTTTTCAGGCATATTATATATGGAAATTCGCGGAAAACAATTCTTTCATTCTCACATTCTTTCATTCTTCACCTGCAAAAAATGATCAGCTTTCCTAATATAAAAATAAACCTGGGCTTATACATTACCGCTAAGCGAAATGATGGTTTTCATAATCTGGAAAGCGTATTTTATCCTGTGCCTTTTACCGATGTGCTGGAAATAATTCCTTCGCAGAAATTCAGTTTTTATACAGAAGGCATTGCCGCAACAGAAAATGCCGAAGATAATTTGTGCGTAAAAGCATACCGGTTATTACAGAAAGATTATGAATTGCCGCCCGTAGAAATGTTCCTGCTGAAACATATTCCCACAGGTGCTGGATTGGGTGGCGGCTCATCCGACGCGAGCTTTACTTTAAAAGCGCTGAACAAGCTTTTCGAACTGAATATAACTGACGGGAAATTAATAGATTATGCAGCACAGCTCGGCAGCGATTGTCCGTTTTTTATCGTGAACAAACCTGCTTATGTTTTTGGCCGCGGCGAGTTACAGGAACAGGTAGATCTGGACCTCAGCGGTAAATTTATTACTATTGTTCATGCAGGCATACATATTTCCACCAAAGAGGCTTTTGCCAATATTTCACCGGCAGAAGCTAATATCAAAGTCTTCCGGTTACCATTTATTCCTTTAGCCGCATGGCGAAATATGTTGAACAACGATTTCGAGCCTTACGCTTTCCGTACCTACCCGGTTTTAAATGATATTAAAAATCAGCTATATACGCTTGGTGCCGAATATGTTTCCATGAGCGGCAGCGGCTCGGCCATATATGCAATCTCGGAAAAATGCCTTGATGTTGCAGATGAATGGAGAAGGAAATGGCTGGTGTGGCAGGGGAAATTATAAGCTTGCAATTATTTAGTTTTACGCGTTGCTGGCGCGCGTATTTACGCGTGTCATTGTCAACAAATTTCCGAGTACACGTTAAATAACGAATGAAATATCATTTTCTATAGCAAGTTTCTCCAGGTCTTCCACAACTTTTTGCTGTAATGGTATTCCTGTTACAAGCCTTTCCTTTTCTATCCGGAATTCCGGTTCGCCGGGAATTAAAATCTCATCAATACCTTTTGCTTTCTCCAGGTTCTTCACACCGTTTATCCAAACATCCATGCGCTTTTTAAACTCACCGGCCGGCTGAAAAGCATCAATTCGCCAGCAACCGACAAAATGGCCAATTCCCTTCCCCGGCAAGTTTTTCTGCTGATCCAGGAAGGCAACAAATGGCGGCACCCAGGCACCAAAATTTGCACCGCTAAGTACACCCGTAAAAATATCTACCCATGCGCCCAGGCCATAGCCTTTATGATAACCATGGTCTGCATCGCTACCTAACGGTAAAAGCGTACCGCCGCTCTTTAGTGCATTTGCATCTGTAGTTGCTTCACCTTCTGCAGTTTGCGCCCAGCCTTGCGGAATAGGTTTCTCCTTTCGTTGCGCAATTTCAAGCTTTCCGTTTGCTGCGGCGGCCGTTGCAAGATCCATTATAAAAGGCATATTTTTACCTGCCGGGATGGCTACACAAATGGGGTTTGTACCAAGGAAAGCCTGTTTAGCACCGGCTGGCGCAACCAATGGCGATGCGTTTGTCATAGCAAAACCAATCATATCGTGCTCCAAAGCCATTTCTGCATGCGCGGCTGCAATACCAAAGTGAGATGAGTTTTGTACAGCAACCCAGCCGGAACCAACATTCTTTGCCTTGTCAATCGCAATTTTCATGGCTTCGTGCGCTGTCCATAATCCCAGGCCGCCATCGGCATCTAAAGTGGCTGTTGAAGGTGTTTGATGAATGATTTCCAGCTGGGCTGCAGGTTTAATTCTGCCAGCTTTTGCCAACCTTATATATCCGCTTAAGCGCGCCATACCATGAGAATCTATACCACGCAGATCTGCTTTTACAAGGTTGGTTGCGGCACGATGCGCCACTTCTTCCGCGAAAGCATTTTTTATGAATATCTTATATGTAAAATCATAGAGCGATTGATGTGAAAAGAGCATTTTTTATTCAGCTAAATAAAGAATTATAAATGAAATCAGAGACGAATTTAGCATTTCAAAACATTTTTTTCGGATCAATTTACGGTATCGCGAAACAATAAACTCACGCGCACAATATTGGGAAAGCGAGCCAACGCTTTCGTAAACCGATTTCGCCATATATGAAACAATGAAAAAATGCTTAGAGGGCTAACTTGTGCGACTGATACTCAGGAACTTCAGATTTCGCGAGCAGAAAGCTGCTTAAAAGATAATGATTTTAAAAGAATATTTTTGACAATACCATCATTGGAAACCGGGACGAAATTCATAACTCATAATCCATAACTCATAACTATTTTCATTCCCAGCCGCTTGCCAGTACATCGGCAATGTGCATGCATTTTATCGGAAGTTTTTTCTTCTGAATGTAAGCATCAATATGTAAAAGGCAGCTCAGGTCTGTAGAAATCAGGTAATCAGCGCCGGTTGCCATGGCGTTCTCCACTTTTTGCTCGGCCATTGCCGCAGAAACAGCTTCGAACTTTACAGCGAATGTACCGCCAAAGCCGCAGCAGGTTTCGCACTCATTCATTTCAACCAGTTCCAGTCCACGTACATTGGCCAGCAATTTCCGCGGCCCTTGTTTTATGTTACAGTCGCGCAAAGCGCCGCAGGCATCGTGATAGGTGGCTTTCCCTTGCAGCTCTGCGCCAAAATCGGTAATGTTCAGCACTTCTGTAAGAAACTCCGTAAACTCAACCGTGCGGTTTTGCGCCGATTTGCATTTTAAGTGGTTTGATGTATTGTTGAAAAATTCAAGATAATAACCTCTGATCATGCCAACGCATGAGCCTGAAGGAACCACAACCGGATCGGGCGTATTAAAATCGTTTATCCATTTCTCTGCAACCGGGCGCGCCGCTTCCTTGAAACCAGCGTTCCAGGCTGGTTGGCCACAGCAGGTTTGTTCAGGATTATAATGCACTTTGCAGCCCGCTTTTTCCAGCACTTTCATCATATTCCAGGCAGTTTGCGGATACAGCTGATCTACAAAACAGGGAATAAAAACATCTATATTCATGGGCTGGAGAAATGTGGAAATATGAAAATGTGAAGATGTGCAAATTTATAATGAAAGAATGAGAGAATGCAAGAATGAAATAATATTTCTTAAGCAGAAAACCCATATATTACTTCATCTAAAAATGCTTTATTTCTGAAATTCCAGTGGCTCGGCTCCAGCCGAGCTACTGCAGGAATGTTCTATTTCAGCAATTTAATCCCCGAGCTCTCGTTGAACAAAGCATAATTAACACAAAAGCATTTTTAAAAGATATAAGATATGGAAGTTTCGAAAAACAATAATCTATTAATACATTACTTAATTCAATTGGCACATTGGCATATTGGCTAATTATACATTTACTCCTTTTCCGTAACGGAATGATATTGTACGTAATGTTTCCATTTATCAATCAGCGCGGTCATATCATCCGGCAAAGGCGCTTCAAAATACATTTTTTCTTTTGTAACGGGATGAATAAAGCCAAGGCTCCTGGCATGCAGCGCCTGTCGCGGACAAACCTGGAAACAATTCTGCACAAACTGCTTATAGCGTGTAAATTGCGGGCCGTACCTTACATCTTTTCCGCCATAACTTTCGTCGGCAAAAAGCGGGTGCCCTACCGATTGCATGTGCGCCCTTATCTGGTGCGTGCGGCCGGTTTCCAGCCTGCATTCAATCAACGATGTATAATGAAACTCTTCCAGTACTTTATAATGTGTAATGGCGTGCTTGCCAATTTCCTCGCCCTGGAAAGATTGCATGATACGGCGATCTTTTAAGCTTCTTGCCAGGTTGGAGCGTATTGTTCCTTCCTTCTCTTCGAAAGTCCCCCATGCCAGCGCCATATATGAGCGTTGTATACTGTGTTCAAAAAACTGCTTGGCCAGGTGCGTCATGGTATAATCTTCTTTGGCAATAACAAGCAGGCCGGTTGTGTCTTTATCTATCCGGTGAACCAGGCCTGGCCGGCGCTCACCATTTTTTGTCGGCAGATTATCGAAATGGTAAACTAGCGCATTTACAAGTGTGCCGGTGTAATTATTATAACCCGGGTGCACCACCATGCCCGCAGGCTTATTGATGATCATGAGATAATCATCTTCATAAACAATATTAAGCGCAATGTTTTCACCTTTCAGCTCTCTGTCGCGCGGCGGATTTGGTAAAAGTATGGTTATTACCTCGTTAGGCTTTATTTTATGGTTCGCTTTGATCTGTACATCGTTAACACGAACGCTTCCGGCTTTAATGGCATTTTGTATGCGGCTGCGGCTGGCGTTCTCCAGCCTGTTTACCAGGAATTTATCTATGCGCAAAGGCTGCTGGCCCTTATCGGCGATTATACGATGGTGTTCATAGAACTCTTCATCGTGTTCTGCCGTTTCCTGTCTGTTATCTTCAAGCATTTTTGTAATGTATTATATATGGCTTATATTTGTTAGCGATAAAATTAACCTGTTATTTTATTATTAAACCGATTATAATTTATAACTTACCTAAAATTTAAATCAATTTTAAAGGACTTATTACCAGGGTAATATTTACCT
>DAIUCM010000147.1:0-10133 GCA_036846145.1 Bacteroidota bacterium | reverse complement strand
AATTTAGAGGAAAGGATTAAAATAATTGAAGACTCACTAGATATAAGATAATTAAAACTCAAATCTAATGGAATCTTCAATCTTAAAATTTAGTTTACATCATTGATAATTGGCTAATTAATCCATCAACAATTTTCATATCTGGCTCATCTCTATTAACTTCATTAAGCACAAGCTTTCTTAATTGATCAATTTTTTGTTGATGCGCGTCAGGTTGAATTATCTCGTTATTCCATTCACTTTGTGAAACCAATAAACCAAATACTCGCTTTATTTCGGCAATTCTTTCTTTGTTTTCCATATTGAAATAGTTTGAAAGTTGAATTATTATTTTTTCAAATATAAAAAAACTATATATTCCATATAGCATTTCTCCAAAAATGCTTTCAACCCGCACCAAAAATCATTAAAATTTCTCGCTAATATTGTTTCAAACCCTTTTTGGTGTTATCACCCTTTTCGCTGGCGCGGAAATCCTTCCGTGCCTACTTACATTCATCTGCAAATTCACATATATAGGCTAAGCAAAAAATGCTTTCAATTCCTGTAAAATAAACTAAGAAAGCAGATTTGGCACGGAAAGATTTCCGCGCCGGCTATAAAATACAAATAGCGGGCATATTATAATTTATCTCAGAAATCACCAAAGCATTTTCCGGCAAAACCATATATGTAAAATCCAAAAAATGCTTTAACCCTTCCACGCGAAATACTTTTTCCAGGCAAGGCACGTTAGATTTTTAAATACCTTAACGGAAATTGTATCATGAAGCAGCTTTTATTATTCATATCCATCTTTTTCCTGCTTAGCAGCTGCAGTGCAACACGAAACCAAACGCGCAAACAGGCTTTAAGGGAACAAGAGAAAACCGTAAAATTCAAGGGAAACTGGGGCAGCAGTTATTTATCTCCCAATTATCAAAAAATTGCAGATACAACGTATGTCATAGGCTTGATTGTACGAACGCGTGTAGAACCTACATCTGAAATTGTAGCAGAAAAACTGAACGAGCTTGATAAAGCCGCATTGGAGCTGGAAAACAGCCTCGTACGGAATAGTTTCCGCGTATATGACCGGGCGGTTTATCACGACCTGGAAACAGCCAATATAAACCTGGCTTATCCGTTCGATTCAAACCCTTTTTGGTGTTATCACCAAAAAGAACAAACTCATAAATACGCAGCATAATGTGTGAGAAAAGGAAATACATTGCTCTCCGACATATAAAATGCTGCTGAACTCCAATAATAATCTTCCGGTGTATCTGCCAGTTTCCAATGTTCCTGTAGTGGATTGTTGTGTATATAATCCAGCTTTTGCTCAATCATTTGCGTCGTAAACAGGTCTATGCTTCGCGGATTCCGCTCCCAAACCAGGAAATTCCTGTCTTTTTCATTTACCAGAAACTGCGCTGCCACTTGCGGGTGGTTTGCTTTGAGATCGAATAATATCTGCTGCGCTGTAAATTTAAGTAAATCGCGCTGTACATCTTCTCTTTTATGTTTTTCATCAATCAGCCATAAAATATGCATGTGGTTGGGCATAATTACAAAGCTGAAAATTTTTGCGAGATTATTTTCCACCATAAATTGCAAGCTGTTGATTATTATTTGCTTGTATTTATCCGGCTTCAGCAGCTTTTTCCAATTCAGTATTGTTGCAGTGAAAAATTGCGGATAGTGATAGTGTTGCATAGCACTACAAAAACCTGACTAGCGTATGTTGTTCTTTTTGGTGATAACACCAAAAAGGGTTTAGAACAATTTCCATATATAACATTTCCTAAAAATGCTTTAGCAAAATCGAAATACTTTTTCCAGGCAAGGCACGTTAGATTTTTAAATGCCAAATCGGAAGTTGTATGAGGAGGTTGGCTTTGTTTATCTTTTTCATAATGTTGCTGGGCGCCGGCTGCAGCGTAACTCACAGGCAAACCTTACCTGAACAGCAAAAAACCGTAAAATTCCACGAAACCGGTGGCAGCCATTATTTATCGCCCAGCTTCCAGAGAATTGCTGATACCAACTATGTGGCCAGCGTAATTGTGCGTACACGTGCAGAACCAGCATCAGAAATAGTTACGGAAAAACTTACGGAAACAGACAAGGCTGCTATGGAGCTGGAAAACAGCCTGGTAAGGAACAACCTGCGGGTAATTGACAGGCCTGTTTATCACGACCAGGAATCGGCAAACGCAAACCTGGCGTACCCATTCGATTTTATTGTGGAGATACTGGAAGTGCAGCCTACCCGGCATTTTACAGGCATTATGCTTATCAATCGTTACAGGCATTTCTTAAAAGTAAGGGAGAGCGAATATCCCCATTACCTGGAAGGCCGCAAAATGCTTGTGAAAATTGTAGATGCCAAAACTGCAGAAGTCGTAGCCCTGCTGAATTGTGAATATGTGCCATGCCGAAACGGATGCAAAATAAAGTACGATAAATACCAAATAAGGGAAATTACAACCCTGCGCGGAAAAGACACCGAAGAAGGTGATTTGGAAAGCAAAAATTACTCTCCGCTGGCGCCAATCTGAGCTTCAGCGGAGATTAGTGCCTTTTTAAATATCGCACTCTGTGAGTGCACCTTTTTAATATTCTCAAAACATTCTGCAATGTGAAACGAAGATATACTTTTTAAACGATGTATAATTGGTACACTCAGAGAGTGTGAATCTTATGATGCACATATTCCCACTGCGTTCAAATTAGCGGCAGCAGATAGTTTCGACCATTTTATTCAAGTTAGTTTGTGAAAATATTAATTTCATTGCACAGATGTGTGTAAGTAAACTACAAAGCATTTTTCTACAATTTGATATATGGAAAGGCACAAGAATCGCTTCGCTAAATCTTGCGCCAGCGTCAATTCAGCCATCAGCCAAAAAATTATTTTATCTCAGAATTCCTTAAAGCATTTTCCGGCAAATCCATATATTCTTTATTTAAACCTTGCGGAATAATTTTTGTAAGAAATATAATTCTAAATTTGGTGTATGGATGCAAATCTTCAGGACAAGAAAATAGAGCTCATTCAGTGGTTATCTACCTTGAATGATATGAACATCATAAACAAAATTCTCAAGCTGCGCGAAAAAGAAAAAGCTGATTGGTGGAATGAAATTTCTACGGAAGAGCGCGCCTCAATAGAAAAAGGAATTACAGATGCCGAAGCCGGAAAACTTACATCGCAAACCGAAGTGAAGAAGCTTTATGGCAAATGGTTATAACATTTACTGGACAGACCACGCTAAATCTGAATTGAAGCAAACTTTAGTTTACCTGGAAAATAATTGGACTGAAAAAGAAATAAAGAACTTCATACAACAGTTAGAACACGTTTTAGAGCTAATATCTAAAAATCCTAAGATATCCCCGGCTTCTGGCAAGAAAAAGCAAGTATATAAAGCAGTTATTGCCCGATATAATAATCTCTACTACAGAACGCAGGGCAATACAATCCAGATTTTATCGCTGTTTTCAAACAGGCAAAATCCAGATAATACACCGTTTTAACTGCATGTGAAGCATTTTCCTGCAAAACCATATTTGTAAAATCTAAAAAATGCTTTAACACACTCAATGCTGGCGCCAATTTGAGCTTCAGCGGAGATTGGTGCATTTTAATCTCGCACTTTGTGAGTGCACCATTTAATTTCCCCCAACGCTATCCTTAGTGAGACAGAAATAATAGCAGCTGTTCGTAGCGAGGACGCTACGAACTTCTTCAATTGAAATTACATTGCTGCCAGAAATCCAAATATAATCAAAAATTAAATACAATATTTGCTGTAATTCACAAAATACGTATCGAGGACGCTACGAACAGCCACACAGATGACGATTTCTTAAATTCTGCACGCATTTTCCGACACTTCCATATATATAAAGGCCAAAAAATGCTTTCAACCCTGATGCTGGCGCGAGCTTGTAGCTCGTGGCCTTAATTGTGCTATGCAAAATCAATATCCAGCAAACCTTTCCCACCACAATAATCTATTGCACTGCTGTATTTCCAGTAATGTTGCTCGGTTACAAAACCTGCCAGAACAGGATTTTGATGAATATATTCTATTTTCTGGTCAATTACATCTGCGCTCCAAAGTTATATAGGCTTATTATGTTGCTGACAGAACTGGCTGTTTTTCACATTACTGCTTTTGAACCAGCACGCCGCATCATCCAAAGTATCCATTCTGTGCGGCTTTCTTGTATGTTTTCAGCTATTGTTTTCTGTAAATTCTTAGAAGTAAATGTTTTGAAGCTTTTTAACAGTTCGCCAGGATTATTTTCTTTCGCCCTGAAAATTAAATGTACATGGCTCGGCATTATGCACCAGCAATATATTTCCATTCCTTTTTCTTTGCGACAAAATTCCAGGCTTTCTACCAGTTTTATAAAATATTCATCTCTTACAAAAACATCTAACCAGTAAACCGTAGCAAAACTTACAAAATACAGGCTTGCATAATTGAATCTGGATTGCCGGCTAATAGTAAATGTATTAAAGCATTTTTTGGCTTCAGCATATATAGAGCATATTGTGAAATCTTGAATTTATTCAACAATTTAGGCGCTGTGATTGTAATTTTTAGGTAATTCATTTTATAAACCATAAAATTCCCTAATTATGACCAATAGAAAAGACAACAAGCAAAGCCAGGGCGATCAGCGCAAAAATGCTATTAAAGCAAACCCGGAACATGTAGTAAATAATCCAGCCATGCAATACAGCGGCGGCGAAGAATACAACAGCAGCTTATCTCGCCCAAAAAACAGTGTTGGCGGCGGATTAGCGAACTCGCGCAGGCTGAATGAAGATGAAAACCTTGAGAACAGCGATTATAACAGATCTGGACAGTTGAAAAATACTGGTGTTAATGAGCAGAAAGCCAATAACAAGGTAGATTACAATAAATCGCGCCCAATTGGTAAATTCAGCGGCAAAGAAGGCAAAACCATGGTGAAAAATGTGGGTATGCACAACAATAACGAGGCCGATCTTGACGTATAAATTTAATTCAATTCTAAAAATTTGAAATTATGAAAAAGACAAATAATACAACCAAGGACAAAGGCGAAGAAACACACAAAGCTGTTTTACAAGGCCAGCAGCAGGGTGGAAACCATGGCGGTGGCGGTTTAAACGGAGGCAAGTTTGGCAACCAAACAAAAGATAACACTGCCCGTATTCAGCAAAACGACCAGGGCGGCGATTTGCCAGGCGGAAGAAAAGGCAAGAAATAAAACGCGTTGCAAACGCTTAAAATCATCATATAAGGCTTCCCTGGAAAATGCTTCGGGGAGGCTTTTTTTTTGACTATTTTGCCACATCCGTTTAAGCTATCCGAAATTTAATATAAACAATTTCGGCTTTACGCTTGTCAGTAATATATCGCGAATTTATAATCCTTCTTTTTAACCTATTAATTTCCAATTTTATTATGGCAAACGATTCAAACACTTTCAACAACCAGAACCATTCGAACCAGTCGAACCAAAATTCCGGCAATAACTCACAAAACCAAAGCCAGAACCCGCAAAACAGCAATATTAACAAAGGCGGTAACGACAACCAGAACTGGGATGAAAACCAGGGAAATAACAAAAGCGGAAACCAGAACTGGGATGAAAAAGGCAACGCAGGCCAAAGCTCGGTACGTAACGAAAGCGACAACCAGGGATTACAAAACCAGGGAAGGCAAAACACCAATACGTTCAATGGCGAAACGGGTACTAAAAGCCAGGCAAATACAAACACAAACGCCAGTACCGATAAAAACAATTCAAACAGTTTAAGAGCTAACGACCCGGCAGGCAACAGCCAGCAAAGCCAAACCGGCCAAAGCACCGGTAACGCAGGGCAAAATAACAGGTAGTTAAAACTTTACCGGTTTAACTTAAGCTCCCGCAGGAAATAAAATTCTGTCGGGAGCTTTGTTTTTATACCTTTGCCAGGGCTTTAAAACAAAAAGTATTAAAAATCAATTATTTAAATAAATGGCCATTGGCCGCTGTAATCTTTAATAACTAAATTTTCAAAGAAATTTTTATGGCAGATCAAGTTCAAAACGGCAAAGTAGTTTCTTTTTCTTATACACTGAAAGATAACGAAGGAAACATTTTAGAGCAAACAGATAAGAGTGAACCCATGCAGTACCTGCACGGCAACCAAAATATTATTCCTGGTTTGGAAAGAGAAATGGAAGGCCTGAAAGTTGGCGATTCCAAAAGTGTAAAAGTAGAACCGCAGGACGGTTACGGCGAATACAATGAGGAAATGACCTTCAAGGTGCCGAAAGCGAATTTCCCCGCCGGTGTAAATTTAGAGCCGGGCATGGAATTCCAGACGCAGACAGAAAACGGCCCGATGGTAATTGTAGTTACAGAAGTGCATGATGACGAAGTTGTAGTGGATGCGAACCACCCAATGGCTGGCGAAACCCTGCATTTTGATATTACGATTGATGAAATAAGAGACGCTACCGCGCAGGAAAAACAGCACGGGCACGTTCACGCGCATGGCCACGACCATTAATTTTAATTCAATTTTAATGTACGGCTTAAACAAAAGGCCTGGAAATTGTGTCAACCATATAAACCCGATAAACAACCAACCCAATGACCAAAGGACACAACCAGGACGACCAGAAAAAGCCGAATATGCAGAAAGGCGCGAAAACAGTTAGCGAAAAACAGCAAAATAAAGATACCGAAAGCGGCAGAAAGGCAGAGCATCCTGAAACCGGCAAAGGTAAAAACAGTATAAAATAAGTTTATAGATTGTGGTTGAAAAGCCTGTAAGCGAATTGCGCTTACAGGCTTTTCTTATTTTTCCGTATATGGGTTGAGTAAAAAATGAATGATTGAATGAATGGAAGAATGAATGAATAACGTGAGCTCGGGAATTATTTCCCTGTATTTCAGCATTCTACAAGTATCCTAATGAAATTCTATGCTAAAAGAAATTATGCGCACGCGTAAATACGCGCGCCAGCTGCGCGCTTTATTTCTGTTAATAGAAGAATTGGCTGAAATGCGTTGCAGGCGCGTATTTACGCATGCCATTGTCAACAAATTCCCGAGTTCACGTTGAATAATATTCGCTGCGAAGCAAATAATATTCAATTAATGTGAGTTCGGGAATTAACTTGCGAAAAAAATACTTACCAGTCAGTCACTCGGCTGGAGCCGAGCGACTTGAATTTCAACTTTGCAAACTCTAAATTTTACAATCTTCAAACATTCCAAAAATGCTTAACTAATCAAAAAACTACCTCGACGGAATCGCTATTAAGATACAGCTTCGAAGGCTTGTTTTTAAAAATTACAATGAGCAATTAATTTTAGAAATATGGAATACTTATTTTTTACAGCTGCCTTAATTTTCTTACAATTAAAATTCTTCTACCATAATAAACTTAATTATATGCTGGAGAATAAAGCGTTCAATACCAGAATATTTTTCCATAACATTATGCTGCTGCAGGAATATAATTTCAATACAAGCATGCCATTTTATGTTCCTGATTTCAGGCTCGAAGGAACCAGGCGTTTTATGTCAATTGTAGTATTTGTACTATGCGCGCTTTTTTGGCTATCCACCTTATTCTTCGTTTATTTCAAATACTTTCTGTAAAAATGAGCGAAATTCTTTCATTACATAAACCAAGAAACTTCCTACATATATAAGCTTGCCCAAAAATGCTTCGACAAACAATGAAAGATTGAATGAATGTAAGAATATTTCACCATGCGAAGCAACTTTGCAAACTTCAAACATTCAAAAAATGCTCCATGATCTATTTTGCATATTCACCCTCTCGAAAAAATGCTTTGCGCTTTCGTGCCTTTGTGGCCATAAAAATCCTAAAATTCAATAAAAAATAAAGAATTAAATATTCCGCAATGCGAATCAACATTACAACCATAAAACCTTAAAACCTTTCCAACCTCTAAACTTTTATAGCTAAAAAATTGCTAATTGGCTAATTGGCACAATGGCTAATTGTATCTTTGTATCTTATTTCGAAACCTTTTCATGAAGAACATACGCAATTTTTGTATTATAGCCCATATAGATCACGGTAAAAGCACCCTGGCCGACCGTTTATTGCAAATAACATCGACAGTTAGCGAACGCCAGCTTACCAACCAGACGCTAGATGATATGGACCTGGAGCGCGAGCGTGGCATTACCATAAAAAGCCACGCCATACAGATGGATTATCCATACAAGGGCGAAAAATACAAGCTCAACCTTATTGATACGCCCGGCCACGTAGATTTCAGCTACGAAGTTTCGCGCGCCATTGCTGCCTGCGAAGGCGCACTGTTAATTGTAGATGCAGCACAAGGCATTGAAGCTCAGACAATCTCTAACCTATTTTTGGCGTTGGACCAGGACCTGGAAATTATTCCCGTACTGAATAAGATTGATTTGCCAAGCGCCATGGTTGAAGAAGTTAGCGACCAGATCATTGACCTCATCGGCTGTAAAAAAGAAGATATTTTATTAGCCAGCGGTAAAACCGGTTTAGGTGTAGATAAAATCCTGGAAGCTATTGTAGAACGTATTCCAGCGCCAAAAGGTGATCCTGAAGCACCGCTGCAAGCCTTGATCTTCGATTCTGTTTTCAACTCTTATCGTGGAATTATTGCTTATTACAGGATATACAATGGTCGTATCCGCAAGAATGATATTGTAAAATTTGTTGCCACGCAGAAAGATTATATCGCCGATGAAATTGGCATTTTACGTTTAGATAAACAGCCGACAGATGTTGTTGAAGCCGGTGATGTTGGTTATATAATTTCAGGCATAAAATCGGCCAAAGAAGTAAAAGTTGGCGATACCATTACACATAAAGACCGGCCTACGCAGGAAGCTGTAAAAGGTTTCGAGAACGTAAAGCCAATGGTTTTCGCGGGTATTTATCCTGTTGATACAGAAGACTTTGAAGAGCTTCGCGACAGTATGGACCGCTTGCAGCTGAATGACGCATCTTTGGTTTTCGAGCCTGAAACTTCTGCCGCTTTAGGCTTTGGTTTCCGCTGCGGATTCCTGGGAATGCTGCACATGGAAATTATCCAGGAAAGGCTGGAGCGTGAGCACAACATGACGGTAATTACAACCGTACCTAACGTAAGTTATCTTGTTCATACTACCAACAAAGAAACAATAACGGTTACTAACCCGAGCGATTTGCCGGACCCCGGAAGAATTGATTATGTGGAAGAGCCATACATCGGCGCGCAGATCATTACAAAATCCGATTATGTGGGTTCCATCATGAAATTATGTTTGGAGCGACGCGGCATTTTAAAGAACCAGATCTACCTCACTCCTACCCGCGTTGAGCTAAGCTTTGAGTTGCCATTAGGCGAAATTGTATTCGATTTTTACGATAAACTGAAATCCATTTCCCGCGGTTACGCATCATTCGATTATCACCCGATCGGTTATAAAGAGTCGCACCTGGTGAAGCTCGATATTCGCCTAAACGGAGAACCTGTAGATGCGCTTTCTGCCATTATTCACAGGGATAAAGCTTATGAATGGGGCAAGAAGATCTGCGGTAAACTGCGTGAATTATTGCCTCGCCAACAGTTCGAGATCGCCATCCAGGCATCAATCGGCGCTAAGATCATCGCCCGCGAAACCATAAAAGCCATGCGTAAAGATGTTACCGCAAAATGTTATGGCGGCGATATTTCCCGTAAACGTAAATTATTGGAAAAGCAGAAAAAAGGTAAAGCGCGCATGAAGCAGGTGGGCAATGTAGAAATTCCGCAGCAGGCGTTTATGGCAGTGTTGAAGCTGGATGATTAGTGGGAATTGCAAAATTGCAAAATTGAAAAATTGGAAAATTGGAAAATTGGAAATTTTGAAGATTTGAAGATTGAAAAACCTTTATGCTGGCGCAGCCAATTTTGCTTTCGCCTGAAGCATTTTTTACCAGATGTATATATGTGGATTTAAGTAATTATAATAGATTTTTTTTCGTTTGGGAATGATTATTTCCTCCTGAAATCTAAAAGAAAGCATTTTTAATTAAAAGTATATATGGAGGTTATGTTAAAAATCTAATGATTTATTATAATAGTTAATAAAGAAAGTAAGTGCACCG
>DAIUCM010000146.1:0-10145 GCA_036846145.1 Bacteroidota bacterium | reverse complement strand
CCTATGAATTTTAAGAGCAAATGATTCAAGAGGACGAAATACTTTTTACATTAGATAATTATAATAATGGATCATATACAGGCTTTATTTTGCTTGGTGATGACTATTCATATTTACTGGATTCTCGTTTGAATATTTTTCGTAATAATGAAAAATGGGCAATAGCAGTAGAACGGTTAGGTTATAGTTCACGGGAAGGGAGAATAAGTTTAAAAATTATATACTTTGGGAATTGCTTATATGATTTCGAAGAATATAATGGTGAGAAACTGAATGAATATTCAATCTATTTAGTAGATGATGATTCTTTTGAAAACGCATCCGACGGAGAAAACGTTAAATATGATGCTGAATTTATCTTGGTTAGGGATAAACCTCTCCAAATAAGTCATAACAAATTAGATTACCAAAAAGCAGGAATAGTTTTAGGAGATTTTAAGTCCGGACAAATAACATGGGCGGAAGCCGGACGACTTTTAGTTTCTCAATATTCTGAAACATTCAGAGCGTTAGATTCTGAGTTATACAAATCTATTCCGTCAGATTTAAAGAAAATAATGGTTATTGATGAATGGTTTCATAAAGACTATGCTTTATTGCCAATTCAATCTTCATTAACAGACGATGAAATTCGGAATATTTACAATTTGCCTGGATTTAATAAAGCAGTTGACTTCGACAGTATGTTACATGCCTGGCGACAGCAAGAAATCTATAATGATGAATGGAATAAAAGGCAGTGGAATGAGAACCGTCCTAGTACTTATGAAACCTGGCAACTCATTGCAAAAGTTATTTCAACTGGAAATCCATCATATTATAAACCAACCCTAAAACCAAATTCTCATTGGTCCAATTGGCTAGAATCTGGGACGATGTAATTTAATCCCAAACCATTTTCCACCAAACCCATATATGCAAAAATAAAAAGGCGATGCATGCGCATCGCCTTTTTCCTAAAAACACCTTATGAAACCCTATCTATCTCTATTTCAACATTAACTGCAACCTAAACTGTTACCGCAATTGAGGCATTTGTAGCAGGTTCCATTACGGATGGTAATGTGGCCGCAAACATCGCAAGGAGGCGCATCGCCCATCATACCACTCAGGAATTCCTGCGCTGCATCTCCGGCACCAACCGTGCGGATGTGCTCGCCTTCAATTTCATCCTGCGCATAAGCCGGTGAAAAAGTTTCCTCAATTTCCTCGTGCTTTACATTTGGCGTAAGATTTTGCACAGTTGGTTTCGCTTCATGATGACCATTGGTGTGGCCGTTTGCATGACCGTTATGTGCTTTACCGCTGCCACCGTTGAATGCTGTAACCTGGTCTGCTTTTGGCGGAACCTGAACCAAATCTGTACGATTCTGATACTCGAAACCTAACACCTTGAAGATATAATCCACCACGGAAGTAGCCGATTTTACATTCGGATGATGCTCCACAAAACCAGATGGTTCGAAGCGTGTGAACACGAATTTATCTACAAACTCTTCCAGCGGAACACCATATTGCAAGCCAACAGAAACCGCAATCGCGAAACAGTTCATCAGCGAACGGAAACTTGCGCCCTCTTTATGGATATCAATGAAGATCTCACCCAAAGTACCATCGCCATATTCGCCTGTGCGTAAAAATACGGTCTGTCCGCCAACTCTTGCTTTCTGCGTGAAACCATTACGGCGTTCAGGCAAGCGCTTGCGTTCTACAATTCGGCTCAGTTGGCGTTTGAACTGCGTATCGTTAGACCTTGCAATGATGAGTTTCGCCGCTTCAAGAACTTGCTCTTCGGTTAAATCCTCAGCTCTTGTGTTGCCAGCCGCACCAACTGCCTGCTCAACAATCTCAATCGCATCTGCTTTTTCTTTGTCTTCCGCTTTATCAGATTTGTTGCTCAACGGCTGAGATAATTTACAACCATCGCGGTATAATGCATTTGCTTTCAAGGCATATTTCCAGCTCAGTTCGTAACAATCTTTTACCTCTTGCTCAGTTGCTTCATTTGGCAAGTTGATGGTTTTGGAAATAGCGCCGGAAATGAACGGTTGTGCCGCCGCCATCATGCGGATGTGGCCAGTTGCATGAATAAATCTTGTACCGATTGTTCCGCATTTATTTGCTGTATCAAATACCGGTAAATGCTCCGGTTTCAGGTTTGGCGCACCTTCTACAGTCATGGTTCCGCAAACGTATTGGTTGGCCTGTGCAATCGCTTCTTTATTGAAACCTAATGCTTTTAACAGGTTGAAACTCGGGTCTTTGTACTGGTCTGCCTTGAAGCCCAAACGCTGCATGGTTTCTTCGCCCAAAGTCCAAACATTGAAAGCAAATTCTATATCAAATGCGCTGTGAACGGCTTTGTCAACTTTCTCAATATCATCCTGTTTAAAGCCTTTCGCTTTCAGTGTATCGAAATTGATATGCGGCGCGCCATTCAAAGTTCCGTGGCCTTTCGCATAATTCACAATCGACTCAACATCAGCAGGAGAATAACCTAAATTCTTCAGCGCTAAAGGAACACCCTGGTTGATGATCTTGAAATAACCGCCACCGGAAAGTTTCTTGAACTTCACCAAAGCGAAATCCGGTTCCACGCCCGTTGTATCGCAATCCATCACCAAACCAATGGTTCCGGTTGGCGCCAATACGGTTGCCTGCGCGTTTCTATAACCATGCTGCTCACCCAATTGTAAAGCTTTATCCCACGCATTGCAAGCCGCGCTCAACAAATAATCAGGGCAATATTTCTGGTCAATACCTTTTGGCTTTATCTCCAAACCTTCATACGCATCGGTTGCATTATAAGCAGCATAACGGTGATTGCGAATTACGCGCAACATGTGCTCGCGGTTCTTATTATATTGTTTGAACGGACCGAAATATTTCGCCATTTCAGCAGAAGTAGCGTAAGAAATGCCGGTCATAATCGCAGTGATTGCACCGCCGATAGCAAACGCTTTTTCGCTGTCGTAAGGAATTCCCGCAACCATTAACACAGAACCTAAGTTTGCATAACCCAAGCCTAAAGTGCGATATTCGTAGCTCAGTTGCGCCACTTCTTTAGATGGGAACTGCGCCATTAAAACAGAAATTTCGAGAACTACTGTCCAGATTCTTGCGCTGTGCTCAAATGCTTCAACATTGAATTGTAATGTATTGTCATCGAAATATTTACGAAGATTCAAGCTTGCCAAGTTACAAGCCGTATCATCCAGGAACATATATTCTGAACATGGATTCGAAGCGCGGATCTTTCCACCTTCAGGACAAGTATGCCACTCATTAATAGTTGTATCGAATTGTACGCCCGGATCTGCACAAGCCCAAGCCGAGAAACTGATATCATTCCACAATTTTCGCGCAGGAATTTTCTTGATGGTTTCGCCGGTTGTACGCGCTTTCAGTTCCCAGTCTGTATCGTTTTCAACAGCACGTAAGAAATCATTAGGAATACGAACCGAATTATTTGAATTCTGGCCGCTAACTGTTCTGTATGCTTCACCTTCGTAGTCTGAAGAATAACCGGCTGCGATCAAAGCCGCTACTTTTTTCTCTTCTTCCACTTTCCAGTTAATAAATTCTTCAATTTCAGGATGATCCATATCCAGAACCACCATCTTCGCTGCACGACGCGTGGTACCGCCGGATTTTATGGCTCCTGCTGCCCTGTCGCCTACTTTCAAAAAGCTCATCAAACCTGAAGAATGTCCACCACCGCTTAATGATTCATTTGCGCCACGAACACTGGAGTAATTTGTACCAACGCCGCTGCCATATTTAAATATACGTGCTTCACGAACCCAAAGATCCATCAAACCGCCTTCATTCACTAAATCATCACCCACAGAAAGGATAAAGCAAGCGTGTGGCTGCGGCCTTTCATAAGCTGATGTTGATTTCTTTAATTCTTCCGTTTTCGGATCTACATAATAATGGCCCTGCGGATCGCCGGTAATGCCATAAGAACTGTGCAAACCTGTGTTGAACCATTGCGGCGAATTCGGCGCGGCGTACTGGCCAACGATCATATATGCCAGCTCATCGTAAAATATTTTGGCATCTTTATCCGTAGCGAAATAGCCGTAATCTTTACCCCATTTCATCCAGCAATCGGCCATACGGTGTGCAACCTGCTTGATGGAAGTTTCGCCACCCAATGAACCATCTTTTTGCGGAACACCGGTACGGCGGAAATATTTTTGTGCAAGAATATCGGTAGCAACCTGGCTCCACTCGCGAGGAACTTCTACTTCATTCATTTCAAAAACCACATCGCCGCTTGGGTTGCGGATAGCGGAAGTTCTCTTCTCGTACTGGAAAAGATCGTAAGGCGTTTTGCCTTCTTTGGTAAAGTACCTGCTGAATTTCAGGCCTTTAGCTTCTTTAGATTTGCTCATTATGTAGGTGTATTTTTAAGTTATTTTGTTAGGATGAAATCGGAAAGAGGATACTACCCCAATCAAAAAATCATCTTGTCAAAGTTACTTCTACAAACCTGAGCCGGGATAATTTAGATGCGGGAACTTTTCAACAAACGGTGGATAAATAGATGGCGCAAGTTGGGAGTTTGGCAGACTAATTTTTATAAACTACATATATGCTGTTGGCTGAAAATGCTTTAGCCTGTGGAAAATTAAAGATTTGAAATTATTGGTGAAAAACTTGACTTTTTGAAAGTAATTGCTTCCATATAGGTTATCCACGTAAAATGATTGGGATTTGAAGTTTGTGATTGAGTTTTCTGGTTTTGCCGGCGCAAAATTTAGGGTAGTGGTTCTTGTGCCAGATATTTGAAAAATGGTTTGGGTTTATAGACGTTCCACTTTTTTAAAAAGTTGAACGTCACGATTCGGAAGTAAATGAAAGCATTTTTTCGACTAACAATATATGGAAACAGCACAAGAACCGCTTCGCTAAATCTTGCGCCGGCATCGGGGATTTTAGATCTTTTAATAATTATAACCGCCGCTGAAAAATCAATCCGATTGAATAGTATTTATCACATCCACCTGAATTTAAATCTAATAACAAAAAAGGAATTTCTTCACCTTCTAAATAGAACTCATCCCTGTCAGTTACTTTCCTATAAGCATATAATGATGTCTTTCGAGATTTGTAAGAATTCTTTTTAAAAACAGATTTTAGTTCTTTGTATTGTCTTCTAGCACTTTTTGGGAATTTCTCACCGTACTTAAAGTAAAGTGCAAAAGTTAAAATACTGTCTACAAATTCATACCTAATGCTACCATTACCAATCGCATACTTTTCATAAGTTGTTTTATAAATTTCAAAATGATTTATTCCTGTAGAAGTGATCATTGGATGATTTTTAAAACTACCAAGAAAATGTGTATCTAAAGTTGATTTAAGATAATTTGAATCTGGGAGAACATAACTATCTAAAGTTAAGATTGTATTGTTTCGAATATAACGAAGCAAGTTGGCCGCACTATCATTTAATGGCAAATTGAAAAACAGTTCCTCCAAGAGCTTATCACTTTTTTGTGCAAATGAAGAAACTGTAAATAAAAATGAATAAATAATTAATAGAAACTTTGACATACGTTATTATTTAGTTTCCATATATCAACTTCTTAAAAAATGCTTCGGTATTTATCACTTCAGCTCATTTTCAAATTCTGCCGCAGTAATTCTTTTAGTTTTGCGAAAAGGATTCAAAATCAGCAAATCATTGTCGCCAATAACCAAATAATCTGCTTTGGAAGCGTTAATTAAGTCGAGAAGAAAATTAACTTTCGGATCTTGTGCTATATCTATATATTATTTTGCCGAAAAATGCTTTAAATTAAGAAACTAGCACAAGTTTCCTTGCATTCATTTGTACCGGCGAATTCAACAATCAGGCTTTTTCCGACATCCACCTTACTATTTTACGTACCATAAAACGTGGTGAAAAACGTATGCCGAGCATCATCAACTTATTGTCCCAGCCATGTATGGCTACGGTTTCACCTTTCATCATAGCCTTGTAGCCAAATTTTGCTACCTCGGCTGCTGAAGGTAGCTTTTTGCCGCGGAAAAGCTTCGATTCCTGCAGATTGGCAGCCTCTTCAAACCCTGTTTCGGTTGGGCCGGGACATAGCGCCGTAACAGTTATGCCCTTATTTTTCAGCTCTTCGGCAATTGCTTCGGAGAAACTTAAAACATATGCCTTGGTTGCGTAATAAACCGCCATAAACGGCCCGGGAACAAATGCCGCGATAGAGGCTACATTTAAAATACGGCCCTTGCCCGCATATAACATACCCGGTAAAAATAGCTTGGTAAGCTGACTTAGCGCTGTAATATTAAGCTGTATCATCTGCCCTTCTGCCTGCCAGTCGGTTTCATGAAAATTACCGTACAAGCCAAAACCGGCATTATTAACAAGCCAGCTAACCTGTAAGCCCTGTGTTTGGGTAAAATTATAGATATGTACAGCTGCATCAGGCGCACTAAGGTCGGCAGAAAGTACATAAACCTTTAAGCCGGCATGCTTCTGCTCCAGCTCGGCCTGCAATTTCTTCAGCTTATCACCTGAACGCGCTACCAGCAGCATGTCGGTGCCATCAGCCCCAAAAAGTTTTGCAAGCTCGTAGCCAATGCCGCTGCTGGCGCCGGTAATAAGGGCTATGTTTTTCATGTTGATTTTTATTATTTTGAATGATGAATTTGCATGCAAGCTAATAATTTCCGGCCAATATGTTTAATCGGCGTATAACAAAATTTGCCTCGCAAGTATTTTTTTGGTAAAACTATATATGCGTTAAAAAGGCTTTAACCTGTAAGAATTACCAAGCGTAACAATAAATGTTTTAACAGCTATATAAAAAAGGCGCCAGGTTTAAATACCAAGGAAAAACTGCTGAACAGCTGTGTTAAATACAAATAAACAAGCACTAAAAAAGCAGCGAAATGAATTTTGAAAATGTAATAATACCCCAAAAATTGTTTGTGCATTAACTGCCAATGAATGTAATTTGCGGCCAAGGTATATATAATCACCAAACTAAAGTTATGAAATTCGGAAAATTACTTAAATTTACTATTCCGGCGGTATTATTCCTCGCCATTACCGGCCAGTGGTATAATGCTTACACATCGGCCAGTGGCCCGGATCCAGGATATACGGATGCGCCAGGCGAAAACGGTAACTGCACCAGCTGCCATAGTGGAACGGCAACTACATCCAGCAGCGCAATAAAACTTAAAACGCACCAGAGCTCCACTACGCTGGAATACCTGCCTGACAGCACTTATACCATAACAATCGATTTCAGCCCGTCAAGCGGAAGCAGATATGGGTTCCAGACTACTGCCCTTATCAATTCCAATAGCAGGATGGCAGGTACATTTAACATTACAAACTCTTCAACAACAAAATCAGCAAGCGCAACATTCAGCAGCAATACAAGGTATTATGTAGAGCAAACAAGTTCGGGAACCAGCACAAAAAGCTGGAGCTTTGAATGGAAGGCACCGAGCTCCAATGTTGGAGATATTACTTTTTATGTAGCAGCTAATGCAGCTAATAATAATTCGTCTACATCCGGCGATGCCATCCACACCAATTCCTTTAAATTTACGCCATCGAGCAAGCTGCCAACAGCAAGCATAGTTTCACCATCCTCATCGTTAACCATCTGCGCGGGAGATTCTGTAAACTTTAACGCAAGCGGTACAAATTCTCCAACAAGCTACAAGTGGACATTGAGCGGTGGCACACCATCAACCTCAACCGCGCAAAAACCAACTGTAAAATACTTTAGCCCAGGCACTTACACGGCAAGGCTTTCCGTAAGCAACGCATATGGCACCTCTACAGAAGTTACAAGGCAAATAATTGTAAGGGCATTGCCGGCAGATAGCATTACTGTTGGCGGGCCTAAAACATTCTGCGAAGGAGATTCTGTAAAACTTACCGCACCTGCCACAGGCATTAAATTTGAATGGAGCACAGGCGCAACAACCTCTGTAATTTATGCAAAAAGCACAGGTAACTATACAGTAAAAGCTACCAATGCCAACAATTGCTCGGTAATCACCAAGCCGGTTGCCATAAACGTAATAAGCAAGCCGAATGTAACTTTAAGCCGCATATATGGTACTGACGAAATATGCAATAACGATTCGTTAACATTTGAAGCTTCGGCAGGCCACAGCAGCTATACATTTTATAATGGAAAGAATATATTACAAACCGGGGCATCTAATATTTTTACAGCCCGCAGCCTAAGCACCGGCATACACAGTTTTTATGTAATAGCAACCAATAGCAATGGCTGCAAGTCCGATACTTCCGGTAAGATAAACGCAACAGTGGCAGCACCACTTCCGGCTCCGCAACTCAACTGTGGCGGGTCAACTACAAGCTCGGCAACTATTAGCTGGAATACTGTTAACGGTGCCGATGGATATGAAGTTAGTACCGACGGCGGCAGCAACTGGGCCAAAACTACTTCAGAAACATTTACGGCAACCGGGCTTCAGGCAGATGAAACAGTAACTTTCCAGGTACGCGCCACGGATAATACAATTTGCAAAAATGGAAATATTGCCACACTGGCTTGTAAATCGCTGCCATGCTCTGAGCTTACTTATACAATTGAATATAAAAATGTGGTTTGCGAAGGCGATAACGCTGTAATAAATTTTGGTAAATTAAGCAGCCCTACTTACGCAATAACTTTAAATGGTGGCGCACCAACCAAAGATACAATCTTTACGATACCTTTAACCGGGGATGCAGAGCTTACCTTTAACCTGTATGACTCCACAAAGCTTAACTGCGACCCTATAACCGAGAAACTGAACATTAGATACAACCTGCTGCCAGCAATACAGTTACTGGAAACACCTGCCGCTTGTATGGGCGATGAAGTTACCTTAACCGCAACCGATGGATACGATAAATACAGCTTCTACAAAAACGGTATTTTGCTGAATACTTCTGCAAGCCGTACTTACAGCAGCACCGGTTTCAGCAATAAGGATAAGGTTTACGTTATTGGCGAAACTGCTTTAGGCTGCAGTAAACAATCGGCGGAAGATATACTGACAATTTCTAAACGTACAAACCCGGGCTTTACTTATACGAGCAACACATTAACCATAAGCTTTAGCGATACAACCAGGGACGTAGGCATTCGCCGCTGGGATTTTGGCGATAATAACAGTAGTATTCTCCAAAACCCTACGCATACCTATGCTGCGCCGGGACAATACACCGTTTGGCTATTTACTGCAAATGCTGCCGGTTGTATAGATTCTGTATCCAAAACGCTCGATGTAAAAAGTGTTGGCATACAGGAGCTTTTTTACCTGCAGGATGCATCGGTTTACCCCAACCCGGCCAAAACAGAGGTTAATATATTATTACTCGCAAAACAAGCATCAAAAGTGCAGGTAACCTTAACCGACCTACGCGGAAAAACGGTTGTAAATATGCCGGTACAGGCCAAACAAGGAAAAAACCACTTAAGCCTGCCAGTATCAAATTTAGCCGGCGGTACTTATATATTGCGCATACAAACCGGCAATGAAATAATAACCAGGAAAGTAATGAAATTAAAAGAGAGGTAAAGGCTGCAATTACCTCTCGCTGCAACCAGTGCAGCAGCAAACCCGGCTGTTTTTTAAGTGCAGCCGGGTTTTTTATTTCATAAAATATCTCATAGGTTTTTCAACTTCAGCTTGCTGAAAAAGTAATGGCTGCTTTATAAAATATTATTTCAACTAAATTCTATACCCATTGAGGCCTGCAGGCTTGGCAAATTGCCATAATGCCCGAAGAGCACGAATATAATTACGTACCTGGACGAATGTATTATGCACTGGGCACTGAAAAATACAGGAGCAAAATATTGTAAACAAGCTTATGATAGTAATTTCGGCTAAGTAACTCAATTTAAACTGAATTAATCCCCATACTTATTAAATATTAAATTATATGTAAAGTTGCTGGTTTTAGTTAACTACCGGATAAGGTTAAAGTACTGTCAATTTATAAATACGGAATAACCATACAATTTATTTTATCTATTTTCCAATTCATTTAACAAATCGGCACATTAGCAAATTGGCTAATTGCAGCATTAACCCTAATTTTGCGCCAATCAAACATTTAAGCTATAATTATGGAA
>DAIUCM010000145.1:0-10153 GCA_036846145.1 Bacteroidota bacterium | reverse complement strand
TGCTGATATTAGCTGGTAATTGAAAAAAACAGTTAACTTGTAAACAGTTAAATTTCAATAATTTGATAAAATTCGTACTTGTTTTATTACTTCAGATGATTGTTCTGCAAATGCAGGCGCAAAACCGTTTGCTTGTGGCAATACATAATAAAGGAAAAGATTCCGTACGATATTTCTATGACAAAGAAAATATACTGAGATCGGATATACTTTATAAATTTATTGATGGCAGTTTTCAACCTGAAACAATGCGTGTTTATCCCCCTGCGGAGGACCCAAATTTTTCTGTTACATTTACATATAAGTATGATATAGAAAATGCTTCGTGGAAGAAGTTTGAGAAATTTCAAAATTTAATCTCAACTAATAAAGTTAATTCCGAAACCTCGCTTTGGGATAATGAAAAAAAAGATTGGTTTTGTGATAAGAAGTATGAAAGTTATTCAGTGTATGATAAAAATATATTGTTAGAAACGGAAACGATATATTGTTTTGATTGCGCAAACTGCGATAATTCTTCTAAATCATTAAAAGTAATTTTTGATTATGACAATAAAGATAGCCTGATTATAAAAAAATTTTCCAGTAAAAACCGGATTACCAGAGAATATGAACTTGGCAATTATGATAGCTTTCATTATAACTTTATTAGCGACACTTTTCTAATAAAAACACATTACCGCTTTGAAAAAACCAATAATCAAAGTATCCTTGCTCGCAGGGAAGTGCATCACATAACCAGGCAAAAACACATTACATATATCTATATCAATAAAAATGGTTCTGAAGAATATGCTGCGAAACATTTAAAATATTATGATCAGCAAAACCGATTAATTATAAAAGAAAAGCATTATTATAATTCTACTACGAATGGTTTTCCGGTACCAAGAAAACATGAATATTCTTATAATGCAAACGGATTATTACAAACACATACATATTATGCTCCTGATGGAAATGATTCAGGCTGGAAAGCATATCAGATAACTGAAAATAGCTATACGTCAGGAAATCAATTATCATCAACCACAGATTACTACAAAAACTTTACTACAAATATCTGGATTAAATCTGGCGGCGATTATTTTAAATATAATCAGTTTGATCAATTGATAGAAAGCGGAAGCTTCTCACGTAATTATTGGGATACCACTGATAAAGAAATGGACTCATCCTGGAAAACCCGCTATTATTATAACGATTCAGCCATAAAATATAAACATGCCGGCAATGCCTCTTTCCTGGTACATCCTAATCCAGGCAACGGAATTGTAAACGCCAATATTTATTCTGAAGATGCAGATGAGCTGGAGTTTATACTAATGGATATGCATGGTAAAATAATTTTTTTTAAAAACATTCCAGTTTCACCGGGCGCAAACAGTGTGCAAATATTATCCGCGGAAAATTTATCTTCAGCCATGTACATTTATTCAGCGCGAAGCAAATCAGGCAAATTCTATAAAAGAGATAAGTTGCTCATCATCCGTTAAAGCATTTTTTGGCATTATGATATATGAGAAAAGCAATTTTTAATTATTTAACCAACGATGTAATTTCAGAATTTAACAAGATTTTAACCGTAATGCAAAAGTTGTCCGCTCCCTGGAAAGCTCTTTCGGCAGCAGGTAAATATCACCGCCGTGTGCCTGCATAATTTGCTTGCAAACACTTAAACCCACACCACTTCCCTCCTGCTTGGTAGAATAGAATGGAATAAAAATTTTATCCCGATTTTCATCCGGAATACCAATGCCGTTATCAGAAATCAGCAAAATAATTTGCGATTGATCTTCATTGGTTAAATGAATTTCTATCTGCGGATTTTCAACACCTTGCAATGCATGAATACTATTGATAAAAAGATTCAGCAAAACTTGCTGAATTAAATCGGGATCAGCTAAAACTTCTAATTTTGATTGGGTTGCAGGTAACTTATTTTCGACTGAAATATTATTCTCCTTTAGTTTAGAATCTAAAGCAGCCAAAGCATTTTCCAGTAATTGAAATATGGAAACATTTTGAAATTCAGGAACCGGAATTTTATTAATTTTACGATAAGCCTGTACAAAATTCAGCATCGCGTGGCTGCGCTTTTCAATGGTATTCAGCGCAAATTGAATATCCTGTAAGTCATTTTTTCCAGGTTTAGCATTTTCATCTGAAAGCATTTCAGATAACATTCCATTTGCGCTGTTGGCAAGAGAAATTACCGGCGTTAAAGAATTCATAATTTCGTGGCTGAGAACGGAAGTTAGCTTTTGCCAGGCAAGAATTTCCTGTTCTTCCAGCTCCGCGCCGATGTGCTGTAAAGTAAGCAAGGTATATGTTTTTTCCTGCTGTTTGAATTTCTGCGCGGCAACCATGATCTGTAAATATGAATTGTTCCTGATCAGCTTAATGATTGTTTTTTTCCCGACTTCTATGGCAGATAATTTTTTCGCAAGATTTTCCGCATAATGATTCAAGCCTTCCAGATGATGCACATGCGCAGCGCCAAGTAAGTTTTTCGCCTCATTATTCATCATGAAGATTTCACCTGTTTCATCAAAAACCAATATTCCTGCGCCTGCATTTTCTGTAATTAACTGCAGCAAAAGATGTTTTTCATGTTTTTCAAGCTGAAGTTTTTGAATTTTCCGCTGCAGTTCATTCGCAAAATGCTGCCAGCTGTTTTCCCTATCAGGCAATGATTTTTCGGGAATATAATATGTAAAATCATTATGAAGCAAAGCAGAAAAGAAACGCTCAAAATTCCTTCTTTCGGAAGTTAAAAACCGCAGCAATTCTAAAAACTGAAGGAAAATCAAAACGCCAAAAATAGCAGCAGAAATCCTGTAATTCGCTATAAACAACAGGTAATTCGCCACAGCGAGCGATAGGAAAAGCAGCACAACCCGCAGTGCAATCTGGAAATTCCTGTTTTTAAAAACCATATTTTTCTAATCTGCGGTAAAGTGCGGCGCGTGTTAAACCCAGTTGTTTCGCTGCTTTAGAAATATTTCCTTCCGTGCGTTCCAACACTTTCAAAATAAGCTGTTTTTCAGCATTCTGCAAATTATAATCTTCCAAAACCAAACCGTTTCCATTCTTCTTTTCACTTGGAAATAAAAATGCATCTGCTTCCAAAACCGTAGAATTCGCCAAAATTACTGCACGCTCAATTGTATGTTGCAATTCACGCACATTTCCCGGCCAATGGTAAGACTTTAAGCATTTTATGGCAGATGGTGATATGCGCAATCCCTTGTTATATTTCTGCCCGAACTGTTGTAAAAAATGCTGGCTCAGCAATTCAACATCATCCTCACGTTCACGCAATGGCGGCAGATTAATTTCAATTGTATTGATGCGATAATGCAGATCTTCCCGAAAACGCTTCTCCGCAATCATGTTTTGCAAAGGCTGGTTCGTAGCGCAAATGAGGCGAATATCAACGGGAATTTGTGCGTTGGAACCAACCGGCGTAATTGTTCTGGTTTGTAAAGCGGTAAGTAATTTTGCCTGAAGCCAAATGGGAATATTGCCAATTTCATCTAAAAACAAAGTGCCGTTATTCGCCATTTCGAAGCGGCCAATTCTGTTATTTTGTGCATCAGTAAAAGCACCTTTTGTATGGCCGAATAATTCACTTTCAAATAAATTCGGAGGCAAAGCGCCAACGTCAATACCAATAAATGCTTCGTTTTTTCGTAAAGAATTTGCGTGAATGGCTCTTGCGACAACTTCTTTCCCGGTTCCGTTTTCTCCCAGAATCAAAACATTCGCATCTGTCGGCGCAACTTTCTCTATCAGTGAAAAAATCCTTCGCATAGGCGCTGAATTTCCGATAATTTCAGAGAAAGATTTCGCCAGATCCTGCTGCAATTGCTGGTTCACCGTTTCCAGTTTATCAGCGTTCTGTTCAGCTTCCTGCAATTTCAAAGCAGATGCTAAAGTGGCGAGCAACTTTTCATTCACCCAAGGCTTTAAAACAAAATCACTTGCACCTTCGCGAATGGCCTGCATCGCCAGTGAAACATCGCCATAAGCAGTAAGCATAACCACACTTACCGCAGGAAAATTCTGCTTGATCTGCCGCAGCCAGTGAATGCCTTCCGCGCCGCTGTTTTTGCCCTTTTGGAAATTCATATCCAGCAAAACCACATCAAAATTTCCCGTCTCAAAGAGCTGTGATATCTGCATAGGCTGTGTAGTGGTTACAACCTCGCGGAAATGGCTTTTCAGCAGGAAACGAGCGGCTTGCAAAATATCTTCATCATCGTCCACAATCAGCAGGCGGGCGTTGTATTGCATCAGGATACCGGTATTTTTTACGCTCGTCCGTTCCATTTTTGTACCGCTTTCCATATCGCCAGTTCTCCCCTCTTAAAATCCATCCGCAAGATAAGAAAAGTATTTCGCGCTGTTCGTTTTCGTACACTTTTGTATTGCCAGCGTACATTTGTTTTTCATATATCATATTGCTGAAAAATGCTTTCAAACCTCAATTTCCGCAGGAAACAAAAGCATTTTTTGGCAAAAACATATATGGAAATTGGCATCGGCGCGAGGTTTGTGTAAAAGAAAATATGGACAGGAAGATCGAGAAAAAATGGTGGACGAAGAAACGCGCGGGTTTTATAGCTCTCGGCGCGATTCTTACGTTCGCTGTTTCTTACCTCACGTTGGGCGCAGATTATTCCAAAAAGCTGAAAGTAGAGCAGGAAAAACTGAGCATTGCGGCGGTTGAAAAGGGCGTTTTTGCGGAATATATTTCGGTAGATGGCATTGTACTTCCGCTGGAAACGGTTTACCTGGATGCGGTTGAAGGCGGCGTTGTGGAAGAAATTTCCGCTGTGGAAGGAAGCCAGGTAAAAAAAGACGATGTGATTTTAACCTTAAGCAATGGCAATTTACAGCTCGATTACATCAACCGCGAAACACAGATTCTGGAATTATTAAACCAGATTGAGAACGCAAGATTAACGCTTTCGCAAAACGAAATTCAGCAGAAAAATGCTTTGGCCGATATAAAATACCAGCTTTTAACCGCGGAAAGAAAATACGAAACCAACAAGATATTATTCAGCCAGAATTCGATCTCTAAAAATGAATTTCGCCAAAGTGAAGATGAATATATGTACCTGAAGGAAAAAATGCAGATCGCCAAACAGTCGCTGAAACAGGATTCCATTCGTATGCGCGCGCAGATAAAACAGATGAATTTTTCAGCGAGCCGCATGCAGCAAAACCTGGAAATGGCGAAGAAAAACCTGGAACATTTAACTGTTCGTGCACCAATGAGCGGGCAATTAACTTCCTTCGATCTGAAAAAAGGTCAGTTGCTTTCTGTCGGGCAAAATATAGCGCAGATCGATGTTCCCGGCGGATATAAGCTTCGCGCAAATGTAGATGAACATTATATTTCGCGTGTTTTTGCGGGACAGATTGGTGAAGTGGAAATTGCCGGGAAACCTTACAAAGTGAAAATCCTTCGCATTAATCCGCAGGTAAAAAATGGCTTTTTCGCGGCAGATTTTGTATTTGAAAAAGGACAAATTCCAGGTGGAATTAAAAAAGGTCAGAACATCAGTATTCGATTGGGTTTGGGTTCGCAATCGGAAGCTTTGCTTTTGCCGCGTGGCGGATTTGCGCAAACAACCGGCGGAAACTGGGCTTTCGTTTTGGATGAAAAAAATGAGCAGGAAGCAGTTCGGAAAAAAATAAAGATCGGCAGGCAGAATCCGCAATATTTCGAGCTTTTGGAAGGTTTGCAGGCCGGCGAAAAAGTAATTATTTCATCTTACGATGGCTTTGAAGATAAAGATAAACTCATTATTGTATTATAAGCCTAAAGCATTTTAAATCAATACCTTATATGCGGGAGTGCTGCTAACCAAACCTCATTTTCTCTACTGTTTTGCTAACGGAAAGCTGCACTCCTTTTATTACCCCTCCTAAATCCATCCCCCAAGGGGAGGACTTTAGAGATAGCGAATGAGTTAAGCCAACTATTTTAAGTTAGTTTTAAGATTTATATATATAATACGAAGCTCAAAAATACATACACTTATGCCCGAAAAGTCCTCCCCTTGGGGGATGGATTTAGGAGGGGTTAAAAATACAACTATGATAAAAACACAAAACCTAAGCAAGCGCTACCTTACAGATGAAGTAGAAACCACCGCTTTGCATGAACTGAATATCGAAATTATTCCTGGCGAATTTGTAGCAATTATGGGACCGAGCGGCTGCGGAAAATCTACTTTGCTCAACATTCTCGGTTTGCTGGATTCGGCTTCTAGCGGAAGTTACCAGTTGCTGGGAAAAGAAATGGCCGGATTGAGCGAAAAACAGCGTGCGCAATATCGTAAAAGCAATATTGGTTTCATTTTCCAGAGCTTCAATTTAATTGATGAACTGACAGTTTTCGAGAATGTGGAATTGCCATTGATGTACCAGGGTGTTTCATCTTCGCAAAGGAAAAAGCTGGTGGAAGAAGCGCTGGAAAAGATGAATATTATTCACCGGAAGAATCATTATCCGCAGCAATTATCAGGCGGGCAACAGCAGAGAACGGCAGTGGCGAGAGCAGTAATCACCAAACCGAAATTAGTTTTAGCCGATGAACCAACCGGAAATCTCGATTCCACCAACGGCGATGATGTGATGAAAATTCTCACGGAATTAAATGAAGCCGGAACCACGATTGTGATGGTAACACACTCTCAGCACGATGCAAGTTTCAGCCACAGGACCATTCATTTACTGGATGGAAAAATAGTTACCGAAGACATTAAAAAGATGGTTTATGCTTAAAAGTCATTTGTTAAGCGCGTTGCGAAACCTCGGCAGGAACAAGATAAGTTCAGTGATAAATATTGCAGGTTTGGCGCTGGGAATTGCTTCCTGTATTTTTATTTTCCTGTATGTAAACAACGAATTAAGCTACGACGATCATCATCCGAAATCTGACAGAACGTATCGAATTACTACAGATTTTACTACCGAAGGACAAACCGACAGAACAGCTTTAACAGCCTTTTTAGTTGGTGAAAAAATGAAGGAAGATTTTGCTGATGTAGAGCAAAGTGTACGGCTGATGGACATCAACAAACAAACCATCTGGTACAAGGATAAGGTTTATAATGAGGAAGATGTGTTTTTTACGGACAGCAATTTTTTCGATGTTTTTCAATATGAATTTGTAAAAGGAAATCCTGCGAAAGCACTTACTGAACCTCGAACTATTGTAGTTACCGATGAAATGGCGCGCAAATATTTCGGCTCTGAAGATCCGATGGGAAAGCAGCTGAAATTCACCAAAAACCTGTTTACCGTAACCGGAATTATAAAAAAACCGGAAGATCCAACGCACATCAAAGCCAACGCGTTTTTATCCATCAACACCATGGATACAATGGCAACAAAACCTTTACGAGAAGATTGGTTCCGGCTGGCAGTTTACACATATTTAGTATTCAAAAACCCGATTGATCAGGCTGATTTCAATAAAAAACTGGATGCGTTTTATGCCAAACATTTAACGCCTTTCATTAAAAAATGGAATGTAAGTTCCTCCATAAAATATCATGCGCAGCCGGTAAAAGATATTCATTTAACGAATGATTTAACGTACGATGTGCACAGCAACAACAAGCGCGCGTACGTGTATATTTTTTCGGTTGTGGCTGTGTTTATTCTGCTCATTGCCTGTATCAATTACATGAATATGGCCACCGCCCGCGCTGCACGAAGAGCGAAGGAAGTCGGCGTTCGTAAAGTGATGGGCGCGAGCAGGAATCAACTCATCTGGCAATTTTTGGGCGAATCTGTATTGACTACTTTATTCGCTTTGGTTCTTGCTTTGGCTTTGGTTGAAATATTTTTGCCGTATTTTAATTCATTGGCTGATAAAGAATTCGCTTTCCATATATTGTTTAGCGGAAAAATGCTTTGGTTCATCCTGCTCATTATCATTATAGTAGGTTTAATTGGCGGAAGTTACCCAGCATTTTTCCTTTCATCTTTTAAACCGGCAAGTGTATTGAAATCACAAAGAATTCCGGGTGGTTTTAATGCTGGTTTACGCAAGTCGCTTGTGGTTTTCCAGTTCGCTATTTCGGTGATCCTGGTAATTGGCACTTTGGTTGTTTTTGCGCAGATGCAGTTCATGAAAAACCGTTCGCTGGGTTTCGATAAAGAACAAATAGTTGTGATAAGAATTCCACCGGGAAATCCGCAACTTGGTCAGAAATTACCAGCCATAAAACAGGAATTTGAGCAGAATCCGCAGATTAAAAAAACAGCGCTTGTAGCAGAAATTCCCGGCCATAAAACCGGTACGCTTTTGTTTTTTGTAGATAGAAATGGCAAGCCGGAAGAAAAGGGAATCAACTTTAATTTCGTTGATGAAAATGCTTTGCAAATGCTCCAGGTTCCCCTGGTTAAAGGCAGGTATTTTTCCAAAGATTTCGGCGGAGACGATACAGGCGCTTTTATTGTGAACGAAGCTGCCGTAAAATCTCTTGGTTTGAAAAATCCTATCGGACAGATCCTGGAAAATGGTTTAGGTTTTAAAGGACCGATTGTTGGCGTGGTAAAAGATTATCATTACCAGAGTTTGCAAACTAAAATTGAGCCTTTGGTTTTGATGAAACATTCTCAGCCGGGTGGTCATCTTCTCACTAAAATTTCTGGCAACAATATTACCCATACGCTGGCTTTTATTGAGAATAAATGGAAAAGTTTTTCGTCTAATCATCCCATGGAATATTATTTCCTCGATCAGGAATTCGATAAACAATATATAAAAGAAGAAAAGCTGCTTACCATTTTCGGTTATTTTGCCGGCCTCACTATTTTTATTGCCTGCCTGGGATTATTTGGTTTAAGCTCTTACACCGCCGAACAGCGCACCAAAGAAATAGGAATACGCAAAGTAAATGGCGCCAGCGAATGCGATATTGTAATGCTTTTTGTAAGAGATTTCATGAAACTGGTGCTGATTGCGCTCCTACTCGCCTGGCCGGTTTCTTATTTCCTCATGGATAAATGGCTGGAAAACTTCGCTTACAGAACCAGTTTGCCAATATGGAGCTTTGCTTTGGCGGGAATTTTAGCCGTTTCAATAGCTTTAATTACAATCAGTTACCAGGCAATCAGCGCAAGCTTAAGAAACCCGGTGAAAGCATTGCGCTATGAGTAATTGAAGTATTTTTCGTTTGCCTGGTATATGGATAAGCTGTGCAGAAATGCATAAGATATCCACAAAAAATAAATTTTATTTATTTTGTATTTACCAGGCAACCATTGAGTATATTTGCTCGTTATTTCTTTATATGAACCGCATCTCTAAGAGCCTTCTTCTATTGGGGCTCAGCGCCGTAACAATGTGCGCTGCAACTTACGCCAAAACTGCAAAAGGCAGCTGGGAAATTTTACGTATTGCAGATAGTACAATCTATTTTAAGAACGGCGATAAAGTTGTTGCTCCCGGCCTTTATGATGTAAAATTTATAGGGCAGTTAAAGAATAAGAAAAACGCCCATTTAATGCTTTTTGCAGGTAAGGATTGTCGCGATTGCGATGCCGCTAATGCTGTATTTATCTATTCCACTACCGATAAAAAAGTACTTGTGCCTGAATATGCCCCGTATGATTACCCGGGCACTGAGTTTGACGCTGCAGACAGTACGATGCTTTACAACACGCGCATGTTTTACGGTAAGGTTTTACCTGGCATAGAAAACGGCATTATCTGGTACCAGAATATGCTAACCGATTACGGCTACCAGAAAAGTGTTTACCTCGTAAAAGTTGAAAAAAACAAGGTTAAGGAAGAACTTCTTCTGGAGAACTTGCCTGATATTGAGGATACTTTGAAGATGGTTGAGCAAAAGCTGGCCACTGAAGTGCCGGCTATTGATTATACTGTTGAAGCAAGTATCGAATAATTCCCGATCAGTTCAAAGTTACATCTGATTATATTTGCCTGCTTTCCCTGGCAATAATCTGCATTCGTAAAATGCTATGAAAAATCTGTTTGGATGGTATAAAAATCTGGCGCCATATATTAGGACAGATATGTGGATGTATATAATTATGCTGGTGATTATTATTGCCGGTATTATTGTTATGAATTACATATAAATTCTGCATTCAATAC
>DAIUCM010000144.1:0-10171 GCA_036846145.1 Bacteroidota bacterium | reverse complement strand
CATATATAATAAGTGTGTAAAATACTTCAGGTTCATTTATACAAATCAGCCTAATGAACCAGCAGAAAAAAGCCGGTGTAATTTCAGTATCTGCGGCAAAAGCAAAGTGTCTTTATTATTGATCAGAATATAATCTGCAAGTGGCTCTTTCTGCTCATCGGGCCATTGTTTCGCAATGCGTTGCAGGGCCATTTCGCGGGTGGTTGCGTCTCTTTTTATGATGCGCTCAATCCTGTCTTCAAGGCTTGCCAGTACCAGTATGTTTTTATCTAACTGCCTGTAACTTCCGCTTTCAAACAATAACGCCGCTTCTTTTACAATATATGGCATAAGGGCATTTTTATGCGTGTTTGCCCATTGTTCAAAATCATTAGCAACAGCAGGATGTACAATTGTTTCGAGCTGTTTAAGCAAGCTTGCATTGATAAATACTTTTTGCGCCAGCTTTGCTCGGTCCAGCATATTATTGCTTCCATATATATCATCGCCAAAAAATGCTTTTATGCTGTTGCGAACTTCTCTGTTCTCATTCATCAGCTGCCTGGCCTTATCGTCGGCATAATAAACGGCTATACCGAGCGTTTCAAACACTTTGCATACAGTGGTTTTGCCGCTTCCCATTCCGCCGGTAATTCCAATTTTCAGCATGTTCTTTTCGTTTAGATTTTAGAGTTACGCGTGTTATGTTGCGCTAACCTCAATTCTGTTTCTATGCTTCTTAATTTAATGTTAATATTTGAAATTGATTGCAGGAATCAAGTTACTGAAAATTATCCTGACGCTTACCGCGTAATTATATAATCAACATACTCCTGGCTGAGCCTTGGTTTGTAGATAAATTTAGGGTAGGAGATGAGCTGCACCCGCAATGGCTTCTGTAAAACCGTATCCATTTCCTGGCCATCAACCACAACCTCAAATAGGTTTTCGTCAATACTGTGGTATTTGGTTAAAGTTGTAAGAAAGTTGATAGATACGCGCTGCGGAATAAGCCTTACATTGCTTATAAATTTCTGATTTACAATTTGTATAGGCACTTCAGCGATCTTTTCGGTGAGCTTATCCATAGGGATTGTAATGCGTATACGGTCAGCGCTGTAATGTATGTTTTGGGTAGCCGATTTTTTGATCTCTGCAACGGTGCTTGTGGTATTGCTAAGCTTATTTAACTGCACCGGCAAAGTTTCTACATACTTTATTTTGGGAATGATTTCCCTGGAGCCGGTAACAGTTACACTATCGGGGAAAAACTCGATATCGCCAGAAATGCCATGCTGCTCGGCAAATGAAAGCGACATATTTAGTTTAACAGGTACTTTACTGGAGTACTGCCGCTCCTTGCGTAGGGAAATTGTATCGGGAAAAATATCGTGTATAATTACCTTATCAGCGATCTGCGCCTGCAACGTTCCTCTTAACCTGTTGGTTGGCAGATAATTAAAATTCCTGTAATCTTCCAGGTTAACCAATACATTTCCGCTGCCGCCACGAATATAATAACCCAGCAGATCCCAGCCTCGGGCATTAACATTTACGCGCAGTGTTGGCGGCAGCTGGTTGCTGAAAACAAGGTTGCGCGGCTGGTTTATGTAACGTACATTAACTTCCAGCCGGCTGTTGTATGTTTCGTTTAGCGATGTGAGCACCCATAAAAAAAATGCCAGCAGCAAACAAACTGTAAAACCCTTCCATTCGCCCTTTAAATTAAACGTATTTTTACGTTTATAGGAACCACCAGTGGAGGGTTTTGCCATACATTACTTATAGTTTTTCGGGCATTGGCGCAGGCGTGCCTTTTTGCAGGCCTTTGGTTAGCTCCATAGAAACCGCCGATTTCTCGATCTCGAACCTAACGCCGTTGCCTACTTCAATAAAAAAAGTATTATCGCGTTTATCTACAATACGTGCGTGTATGCCGCCAATGGTTACAATTTTATCGCCTTTGTTAAGCGTTTCTTTAAAATTCTGCTGTTCTTTTGCTTTTTTCTGCTGCGGGCGTATCATAAAGAAATACATCACCACAATAATCATTATAAATGGCAGAAATGTTTGGAACTGTCCAAGGCCGCTACCACCTGCGCCCGGGGCCATTAATAATATTGCTGAGAGTATAGTCATTACCTGGAATTAAATAAATTAGAATTGAAATTGTTTACTGTGCGGGTGCCGGGTTTGTAGTGGCGGAAATGGTAATAATATTATTTGGCGGTACTGTATTGGCTACCAGCGTTACCGTTTTTTCTTCGAAGCCTTTTTTATTGGCGCTGTCATATTTAACCTCAATATGACCGGTTTCGCCTGGTTTTAGCGGATGTTTAGGGAATTTTGGAACGGTACAACCGCAAGAAGTAACTGCTTCTGCAATAATGAGGTCGCCTTCACCTTCATTCTTAAACTCGAATGAGTGTGAAACTACTTCGCCTTCGGTAATATTACCAAAATCATGAGATGTTTCCGTAAAGCTCATTTTCGGTTTCTTACCGTCAGTTACAAGGTCGGTTGAAAGATTCTGATTCTCACCTGAGGTGTTTTTATTTTCCTGGCAGGCGCTGATTGCTAAACTACCTGATAATAATATAATTGCAAAGTATTTTTTCATATATAGGTATGGTTAAAAATGCTTTTATTTTTTTAGAAATGTACTTTCTTTACCCAGCTCTTTTAATATCGCATCCAGCACGCCGTTTACAAATTTTTTACTTTGCGGCGTACTGTATGTTTTTGCAAGCTCAATATACTCGTTTATAGTAACTTTTGCCGGTATGCCCGGGAAATTAAGAAACTCGCAAACTGCCATTTTAAGTATTATACCATCTATCAAGGCAATCTGGTGAGGTTCCCATTTGGTTACTTTGGTAGATATTACTTCTTCCAGCCTTTTGTTTTCTTTTATGGTCAGCTTTAAAAGCTGGTGCGCGTAATCGTAATTATCTTCCTCGTTATCGCTTATTGGCAACAGGAAACTTTCGCCGGCCGGTGAGTGCGCAATCTGCTGTATAGTTTTGGTTGCCATTTGTACAGCTATCTTGCGGTCATCGAGCCAGTTATAAAAATGCTCTTCCAGGTGCTGCTGCAGGCTGCTTAAGTTGCTTGTATAATGTTTTATAACAAATATTAAAACTTCCTGCTCAAGCACCGGGTTTTGTGCGCCCATTTGTACGAAATCCTTGTACGCTTCCTGGTTCTTTAGGTCCAGGAAAACACGCCTTAAGATATCATTATCGCCCTGCCACTGAATAGCATGTTTGGATAAAGTTTTATGGAACGCCTCGCTTTGCATCAGTTTCTGCAAAACCGGGTTCTGGCTTAATTTTGCGCTGCTTGTCGCTTCAGCTTCGTTTGGTATGTAGCGCGATTTTACTTCTTCCTCGTACTGGGTTACAAAATTTCCCAGTTCTTCCACAAAAAGCAGCAGGTAAAGGTAAAGATCGTACAGTTTGGAAATATTCTTATCGAGCGCACGGGTAAGCTGTGCAGTGTTTACATTTTCTACCTCATCGCTGTAATAACTGTACAGCGCCTGCAACACTTTAACCCTTATATGCCTTCTGCTCAGCATGCTTTAATTTTCCCTTTCTTTTTTTTATTTATAGTTTGCGCTGATGTTGCCGATTGAACGGATGCGGTGCTCTGCAATTTTGTTTGCCGCCACATACGTTGGTATCTGCTCCGTTTTCGCTTTCTTAATAATTTCCTGTGTAACGGTATAAATAGTTTCTGTATGCGCCATGGCAATATCGCGGTTATAGCCATGCAGCTCGGTATATACATTTATCAGTCCGCCTGCATTTATTAAGAAATCCGGGCCATAAAGAATTCCTTTTTCAAGCAATAAATTACCATCTCTTTCTTCGCGCGCCAGCTGATTGTTGGCAGCACCGGCAACAATTGAGCATTTCATTTGCGGAATAGAATCGTTATTTACTGTTGCTCCTAATGCGCAAGGCGAGTAAATATCCATGTCCTGATCAAATACATCCTGCAGGCTTACAACAGTTGCGTTATGTTCTTTCGCCATACGTGCCAACGCATCGTCATTTACATCAGCAACCATAATTTTAGCGCCTTCTTTTGCAATTAACTCTACCAGGTGGCTGCCTACTTTGCCAACACCTTCTACCAGTATTTTTTTACCGTTTAATGAATCTGTGCCGTAAACTTCCTTAACACAAGCTTTCATACCAAGATAAACGCCATAAGCTGTTACAGGAGATGGATCGCCTCCGCCACCCATGATCTCCGGAAGGCCTGAAACATGGTCAGTTTCCATCTTGATGTATTCCATATCTTTGGTTGTGGTTCCTACATCTTCGGCAGTAATGTATTTACCGTTCAGGTTCTCAACAAATCTACCGAAACGGCGCATGTAAGCTTCTGATTTATCTGTACGCGGATCGCCGATGATAACAGCTTTCGCACCACCTAAATTGAGGCCGGAAATTGCTGCTTTGTATGTCATACCGCGGGAAAGGCGCAAAACATCTGTAATGGCATCCTGCTCATTTTTATAATGATACATACGCGTGCCGCCAAGGCCCGGGCCTAAAGTTGTATTATGAATAGCAATGATTGCTTTTAAGCCTGTGCTTTTATCCTGGCAAAAAACAATCTGCTCATAATCATATTCAGTTAATTTATCGAACAATACGCTGGTAGTTTCCATTTGCATTTCTTTGAGAACCGTCATTTTTCTATTAGCTGGTGTGAGGTTATTTTAGATTTGAAATTCAGCGCAAAATTAGCACAATTTTTTCAGAATACAGGAATCGCCGCCGGATTGAATAATTCATGCATGCAACAGCCAGATTTTAAGCGTTTACTGCAGCCTTACGCCATATATACTTGCCCTAAGAAATGCTTTGTACGCTTGTGTAGTTAATTAAATTACCTGCCGAATTTTGCCTTTAGCTTTGCGCTTGCAGCCGATGTAATTTCTTTACCATGGCCGAAAACCGCTTTTTCAAACCCGAAGTTCGCAGCTTTCAGAATACTTTGCTTTCCTGTTTCTATATCTTCATAAACGGGGCTTAAACCCAGGCCAAAAACATTCGCGCAAATATCGCCGGCAATAAGCAAATTGGCTTTTTGTACAAGCAATGCAATATGGCCAAGGCTATGGCCCGGCGTATGAATAACTTTTACACCGCCAGCAATAGAAAGTAAATCGTTATCGTTCAGCTGATGATCTATAATTACAGGTTCAACTTTATTTGGTGTTCTCTTTATGAGTAAATTGAAAACCAGCCAGTTTATTATACCAGGCGCAAGTACAAACGGCAGTCGCCCGGCAACACCTTTTGCAATTAGTTTAGCATCTTCAAAATGGCATAGCACCGGTATATCCAGCCTTCGTTTTATTTCTGCTGCGCTGCCTGCATGGTCCGGGTGGGTATGTGTTAATATGAGCTGTTTAATGTTTTGCGGATCTTTTCCGGCTTTTTTAACAGCAGCAAAAATTTTATCTGCGCTGTTAGGGTAACCGCAATCCACCAATGTCAGCTCATTACCATCTTCTATTAAAAAAACATTTACAGCGCCTAAGGCAATCTGGTAAACATGTTCGGAAATTTGTTTCACTGTTGCGGATTATTATTAGCATGCAAATTACATATAACACATTGAGGAAAAATGCTTTGCTATATTTTTTTATTTTTCTTTATCAGCCATTATGTTGCATAGCTTCCGTCAAGTTTCAATCAAAAACAAACTAAAATAAATAATAAGTATTAGGACAAAAGTATTGAGTGCTGAGAAAAATAGAAGATTAAATTATTGTTTATTAGTGATTTACATTTGATGCCAAAGTGCAATTTAATTTAAACTAAACTTGTGCTGTTACTTATTAAAAATAATTTGTTAAATGAATGTGAAAGTGTGAATATGGTTGCTAAATTCCATATATGGCTGTGCCTGAAAATGCTTCAAGATTTATACAGTAATTCTGTCATTCAGTCATTCAGTCGTACACTCATTCCCAAGAAACGTATCTTTGCGGCGAAACATTAAAAGGTTTCATATTTTAATTAGGCATGAAAATAATAGGCAATGTTGCCTCGCTTGGCGCATTAAATAAATACCTGTGGCGATACAAAACCAGGCTGTTTTTAGGAATCGTTTTCGTAATAATATCTAATTTTTTTGCAGTTGTACCGGCGCAAATGGTACGTAAAGCTTTCGATACGCTTGCAGAAAGCCTTAAAAATACAAACGCCTTGGGCGAAGTTCCGCAAGATATTTATGACCAGGTGCTTTTGTACGCATTTATTATAATTGGCATGGCTGTGCTGAAAGGTATTTTCATGTTTATGATGCGGCAAACGCTTGTAGTAATGTCACGCCATGTGGAGTTTGATCTGAAGAACGATATTTACGGGCATCTGCAAAAACTACCGCTGGCTTATTACCGCCGCAACAATACCGGCGATTTAATGGCGCGTATTTCTGAAGATGTCAGCCGCGTGCGCATGTATATTGGCCCGGCCATAATGTATATTGTAAATTTAAGTACGCTTATTATACTAGTTGTTGGCATTATGCTTTCGGTTAGTGTAAAACTTACGCTTTCCGTTTTACTTCCATTGCCAATACTTGCTTTTTCCATTTATTATGTAAACAGCATTACTTTTCGTAAAAGCACCGCCATACAGCAGCAGCTTTCAAAGATCACTACATTTGTACAGGAAGTTTTTTCGGGCATCAGGGTTGTAAAATCATTCTCTGCGGAAAAAAGCATCGAAAAACATTTCGCAGAAGAAGTACTGGCTTACAAAGAAAAATCGCTGGAGCAGGTACGGGTAGATTCCATGTTCTTCCCATTAATGGCATTTCTTATTGGCCTGAGTACGCTGGTAACGCTTTATGTTGGTGGCAACGAAGTAATTAATGGGAATTTAACACCTGGTGTAATTGCGGAATTTTTCATTTATGTGGGTTTGCTTAGCTGGCCAGTAGCATCACTTGGCTGGACCAGCTCGCTCATACAAAGAGCAGCGGCTTCACAGAAAAGAATTAACCAGCTGCTTGATGTGGAGCCCGAAATTACACACACTTCCAACGCTGAAGAAAATATTGAAGGCGATATAAAATTAAAAAATGTAAGCTTTATTTATCCGGACACGGGCATACAGGCGCTTCACAACATCAACCTGCATATTTTACCGGGCGAATCGCTTGGAATTATTGGTAGAACGGGATCCGGAAAATCTACGCTCGCACATTTGCTGCTTCGCTCATATGATGCCGGCAGCGGTGAAATTCTGGTAGATGACAAGAACATCAAATCGCTGAACCTGGGAAAATACCTGGAGCAGGTTGGCTATGTTCCGCAGGATGATTTTCTGTTCTCCGAAACGCTGGCGCATAATATTTTATTCAGCAAGAAAGATTTTACAAACAAAACCGGCCATGATGATAACAGCCATATAGCCCTGCGCGAAAAAATGCTTTGGGCTGCTGATATTGCCGATGTACAGAGAGATATTGAGGGCTTCCGCGAAGGTTTTGAAACCATGATCGGCGAGCGGGGAATTAGATTAAGCGGTGGACAAAAACAACGTGTTTCCATTGCGCGGGCAATAGTAAACGATCCAAAAATATTAATCTTAGATGATTGTTTTTCGGCTATAGATACCAACACCGAAGCACGCATTTTAAGTAACCTGGGTGAAGTAATGCGCGGTAAAACCTCTGTAATTATCAGCCACAGGGTATCATCGGTTAAAAACGCAAACCATATTGTAGTGCTGGATGCCGGGCAAATTGTTGAAGAAGGCACGCACGAAACACTGATGCAGCATGGTGGTTATTATGCTATGCTGTACCGCAAACAACTGGTGGAAAAAGAATTATATGACCAGCAGCAATCAGAAGCCCGATAAAAAGAAATCTCTGGCAAAACCATTGCCGCTGGAAGAAGGCGATTACTATTTGAATGAAAACGGCTATATGGTTTTTACCGAAAAATATCACCTTAAACGTGGTTTCTGCTGCGGCAGCAAATGCAAGCACTGCCCTTATAACTGGGAAAATGTTTAGTGAAGATGTGAATGAAATGTGTTATCTAATTAGGGCTTACTGAAAAAGTGCCATAGCACATCGCAGAAATAGTAATTAAATGTGTCCATAAATTAATGTAAATGTTTCTAAGTAACTTATACCTTTTCTAAGCAGAAAAAATTATAGCTTAGTAGCTGAACGGATTTGAAAACTTAGGATCAGTTATAAACTTATGATCGGTTAATGTATGCAGAAACGCAATCAATGCCTCTTTGTCCTGTTTTGTCAGGTTCAGCTGTTTAGGGCCGCCAAGGTTTCCATTTTCAATATTTTTCATATGCCAGTTTAAGCCCGGATGGTTTTTAACGCCCGAGTTGTAATGCTCAATTACTTCCTCCAGTGTTTTAAACCTGCCATCATGCATGTAAGGGCCGGTTAAGGCGATGTTTCTTAAAGATGGTATTTTAAAATGACCGCTGCCCATTCCTTCATCAGCGTATTGCTCATCAAGGCCAATATTGGCAGATCTCATCCAGTTGCTGGAAAAGCCCGGTTGTGAGTGGCAGCTGTTACAATGCAGTTTCTCTGTAAAAAGCGTTTTTCCATGTAGCTCTTTTGAGGTAAAATTTTGGAAACCGATAGCCATACCTTCATCAAACTTAGTGTTATAACTCGCCATTGAAGTTAAGAATTGCGTCAACGCTTCCTGTATGCCATTTTCTGTAATTTGCTCGTTGCCAAATGCCTTTTTAAATAATGGCTTATAGTATGGCATTTGCGAAAGTTTGCCAACAATATTACTTATCGAATCAAAGCCCATTTCAATATGGTTCTGTATAGGCTTGGAAACCATTGTTTTAAGGTCGCTCTCGCGCATATCCCAAAAGTAACCAATTTCCCTGGCCGGGTTAATAATGGCCATAGAGTTGCGGTGTGTGCGCCTGCCTGCAAAACCCTGGCTCAGGGCAAGTCCATCGCTAAAGGCTAGGTTTTGTTTATGGCAGCTAGCGCATGAAACCGAATTGTTTACCGATAGTATTTTGTCATAGAAAAGTACCCGGCCAAGTGTTGCCACATCGTTATTGATGTTGAACAAATGAGGGCCGTAGCTTGGCACTTTCTGCTGATTGTAGCCATAGGTTTCAGCCGGTAAATTCAGCTTTTCATCCACAAGGTTAGATGGTTCCTTTTGGCAGCTGTTGGCGAAAATTCCAACAAATACTGCAATGGTGGCGAGGGCTAACAGGTTTGCTCTTTTCATAAAATTAGAACATTATATTGAAGTTAATATTGGCTGGTGAAATAAAACTGATACTTTTATTTTTTGTTTTTCGGTCTTCAGGTGTGCCTCCTTGTGGAAAATCGGTTGTGGTGGTAGATTTGTTTGTTCCATCAAGATAATAAAATGCTGTTTCTGTACTTAACGATAAACGTTTGTTGATATTGAATTGAAGACCAAGAAAAGGGCCACCGCCAATATTGGTTGTTGATTCATTATTTACAGTAGTAAACTGCATACCGTTATTCATTGATTTTGTAGTTACCTTCAGGTTTTCTGAAATATAAACCATATCCACACCATACATTAAGGTCCAGCGTTCAGCAATTTTCTGCTGCATTTCCAGGCCTAATTTCGATGCTGTAGTTGTCTGTCTTACAGATCTTTCAAAATTTGGGTTTGGTGTGCCGGATTGTGTAATTTCTGTAAATCCTAAACCAATACGCCCGCCAACAAGCTTAGTGCCGGCGGCATTGCTGTTGAAAAGTTTATACGTTACAGAAAAAGGATCTGCCTGTGGAAGGCTGCTGTTAAAGCTTAGAAACTGCTTGATAAATGCGGTTGCGTTTATACCAACCTGGTGATGTATGTTTTTTGAGGCCCATAAGCTGTCACTTAATTTTTGCGCCGAAGCAAGTACAGGAATGGAAATTGCCAGCAGTGTTAAGAGTTTCTTCATGTGGATTTTTAAATGCATCAGTTAAAAAACGAAGCTATATAAAAAATATTATAAAACTTGTAAAAGCATTATATATTTTTCAATTACAGGACGATATAACCGCCGAAATGGTTGCGCATTTAATAAAATGAAATAATAAATGCTCCAGAATGATTTGTAAAAAAATATAATAAATACAAAAACATCTTAAAATATATTTTACGTCTGTCATATATAAT
>DAIUCM010000143.1:0-10231 GCA_036846145.1 Bacteroidota bacterium | reverse complement strand
GCTTTGGCACATTTGCGCCAAAGCATTTTTTATTTATTGTTTAAGTTATAATTTCTGTTTTATTAAACTATCATTTGAACCTGTAAGAAATTGCAAATTAGGCATAAAACTATTGCATTGGCAAACTGTACATTTGAGTAAATCTAAAATCCTATGCAAAATTTTGTTAAGGTTAAAATCAGGTATTTCAGCTTACTATTATTCATTTTTATTTTAATGAACACGTTTCGGCTGTCAGCTGATAATTTATTTGGCGCTGAAATTACATATACACATCTCAAAGTCGATAGTATTAGAATAAACCTTTATATATATGGCGATTGTGCCCGTGGCGATTACGATGATGTAGGCCAGATACAGGTTACATTACCTGATAAGAAAATAGTTGATGTTACACCAAAATTTTCACGCTCAAAAGATGTAACGCCAGTAAGAAACGGATGCACCATTTGCGACAGCCTGAAATGTATGGATGTAGCCTATGGCATAAAGCAATTTTTATACGAAGCAACAATAGATCTTAAAAGCTATAAAGGTTGTGAGTTTGGTTTTTCGTGGGAAGGTTACATACGTACTACAGGAGGCAGCGGAAACAGAGGCCTGTATGTAGAAGCAAAGATGAACCGGTGTATAAACGGGTATATCAGCTCACCGGAATTCGTGTATGATAAATACCTTATGGCGCCTAAAAACCAGTGCGTATTTCAGGTTCATGCTGCTGAAGGCGTTCCCGGAGATTCACTGGTTTATAGCCTTACATCACCCAGGAGAACTGCAAGTTTAAATTATGTTTATCCAAGCGGATACAGTTTCAGCAAACCAATTGCATATAGCAAATATCCCAATAATCCTTCCAGTACTTATCCAGCCTGTGATGGGTTTAATCTTAATGCAAATACCGGTGAGCTAAGCTTTATGCCAACAAAAGAAGGTATTTCTGCAACAGCCATAAAAGTAGAACAATACTTTAAAGATACGAATGGTGTAATGAAAAAGGTTGGTGAAATAGTTAGAGATTTTACCATTATTATTACTGACAGCAACACTAACTTGCCACCAAAAATATTCAGCACCAGCTTAACCAATAATTATTACATCTGTGCCGGTGATTTTTTTAACATAGGAATACATACTTTAGATTCAGATCTGCAGGATTCCGTTTATCTCGAAACCCATACAACTATTCCAGGATCAGATTTCGTTCTTTATAATCAAACGCCACAACAATCAGGACGATTTACCTGGATGCCTCTAAAATCTCAGGTTCGTTCGCAGCCTTATCATTTTTATGTTAATTTCTACGATAATCATTCGCCATATACAAGTTACCTGCAAAGGGCTTTTAATGTGTATGTTATCGGTCAGCGTCCATCACTCACAATTTATAAAACCAATAATGGCTGCAGCAGCCTTAAAATTTCCGTAAACGGAGATACAAATGAAGTTATAAGTTATAAATGGTTCATTAACAATCTGCTGGTATCTACCAACAAAGCATTTGAATATACAGCATTCCGGAATGGTAAATACAAATTAAAGCTTGTAGTGGAAAATAAAGCCAAATGTATAAGCGAGTATAAAGATAGCTTTAACATTACAAGTCTTCCGGAAATTAATTTAGGAAAGGATACTGGTATTTGTCCAGGTACGCAATTAATATTAAATGCTAGTGGTAATAAGAATTATATATATAAATGGGAAAAGGATGTAACATTACCTGATGATACTTCCGCAACCTATACCGTAATGCCGAGAACCACCACCCATTATATGGTTAGTGTTAGAGATAAAAATGGTTGCGAAGCAAGAGATACATTAACTGTTAATATTGATGAATTCGCAATTTCAGTAACTAAAGATACTTTTGCTTGTAAAAATCAAAAAGTTATACTACGTGTTACAAGCAAGCAAAAAAATATTACTTATCATTGGAGCCCTTCGGCTGGCTTAGATAATCCTTCGGCTGAAGCTATAACTGTTTATCCGCAGGCAACAGTAACTTATACTGTTACAGCTACCAATAAATATGGTTGTGTAATAAAAGATTCAGTAAAAATAAAGGTTGGTGAAGCGAAAGCATTTGCAGGGCCAGATACTTCTATTTGCAATGGTGAAAGTGTACTGTTAAAAGGTAGCGGCGGTTTCTCCTACCAATGGCATAACAAAGCAGGCCAGCTGATAAGTACAAAGGCAGAAGTGCTTGTAAAACCGACATCAACCGAGCAATATTTCCTTACTGTAACTGATAGTACAGGCTGCATTATTTCGCGCGATAATTTAAATGTTTATGTAAGTGAGTTGCAAACAACCATCAGCCGGGATACTGCAATTTGCCTGGGCGATACAATTATTTTGCATGCCAGTGGCGGAAATATATATAACTGGTTTGCAGATAATACTTTAATTGGCCGCGATTCGTCTTCACTAAAGGTTTATCCTGCCGAAAATACTATTTACACGGTACAGATTAAAGATACAACCAGGGCATGTGCTGATATGATAAGGAAAGTGACGGTACGTGTTAGTAAAGATTGTGTTTGGCCGGGAGATGCCAATGGAGATAAAATAGTGAATTATCTGGATTTACTGGATGTGGCTGCAGGGTTTGGCATTAAAGGTCCGCCCAGGATAAATGCCGGTATAGCCTGGGATAAACAATTTTCTAACGAATGGCTATATAAAACGCCAGGCGGATTAAATTATAAGCACCTGGATTGTAATGGCGATGGAATAATAAATGCTGCAGATACTTTGGTAATTGCCACCAACTATGGCAAAAGCATTAATCCGCAACAGCAGCCGCAACCAGTACAAAGCCCGCAAGATCCGCCACTTTATTTCAGGTTTGCAGAACGGGTTTATTATGGTGGCGATACTGTTAAGGTTTCAGTTATATTAGGCGCCAACAATAATCATATGAATGAGGCTTACGGCATAGCTTTAAAGTATTTATATGATGATACATATATGCAGCCTGGCACATACCGGTTCAACTGGGTTTGCAATGGTTTTTGTGTAGAAAATAATACTTTGAACATCTACCGGCAATCTGGCAATACAACAGTAGCAGAGGGCGCAATGGCCAGGACAGACAGAGCCAGAAGCGCAGAAAAAGGTATTGTTGCACAAATAAATTTCGTGTTACGCGATAGTAATTTTGCTTATCCGGAGCAGGGTGCTGCAATAGCTTTTAACTTCCTGCACAGCAAGGTAATTAATAAAGCCGGTGCGCCTATAAAAGTGTTTTCAAAAGGCGACTCGGTAACAGTTTTCCGTGTAAGAGAGAAAGAAGATACTTCTCATATCGGCATTAAGCCAGAATCAATTTCCAGCCAGTTGAAAGTTTATCCGAATCCTGCCAGTAACATGGTTTATATTGATGCCGGAGAACACTTGCTTCAGGAACTTTATGTAATAAATATGCTGGGTGAAAGTGTTATTTTTATGAGCAATCCGGCAGTATCCAAAGCAAGTATAAATACTTCTCAACTGCCGCCAGGTATTTATTTTCTGAGATTAAAAACAGGTAATAACCATACGCAACATAAACTTATTATTGCAAAATAGTCTAGCCCATATATCAATCGTTGTAAAAATGCTTTGCCTTTATGTTGAAGCATTTTAATTTATAGTATTATTTAAATCAATCTATGTTAATATCAAGTTTTTGAAGCCGTAAGAAACGCTGAAATGATAGCAAAGAAAAATAAGCTGCAAGCTTTATCTTTACAAAAATCCAAAAAAAACACCGTTATGAATAATGCTTTACAATGCTACAGATATATTTTTAGTTTTTTATTTAGTTTAATCCTTTGCCTTTTTCTGGCAGTTCCTGTAAAAGCCAACCATGTACTTGGCGCAGATATAACATATAAAAATATTGGTAAGGATAGTTTTTTAGTAAATGTATCGGCCTATATAGATTGTGGCCCTGGTAGTTCTTTTAAGCCAATGGGTATTTTTATGAAGACTGCCTGTGGTGGTGGACGGATAATACTAGTTATTGAAACGGTTTCAACACAGGATATAACACCGTTTTGCGAGAGCGCATGTAACAAATGTAGTGATAAAAGCTGTACATATGGCTTTGGCTTGCAGAAAATTGTAATACAAGCAATAGCAGATGTATCTAAATACGATTGCTGCGAGTTTACTTTCAGTTGGGAAAATTGCTGTCTGCCAACAAGTATAACAACTGGTGCGGGCGGGGCAGTGTTTTACACAGAAGCGTTTCTGAATAAGTGCATTTCCGGAGGCCACAGTTCTCCCGAGTTTTTGCAGGAGCCAATTGCTTTACTTGCAGTAAACAATTGTGTTAGCCGGATGCAGTCAGTCACTATAAACACAGGCGATTCACTGGTTTATAAACTCACATACCCTTTAAGCAAAAGTGGTTGGAATGTTACTTATTCATATGGCTATTCTAATTTAGCACCTTTAAAGTATGCTGGTTATCCTGATAGGGACAAAGAATTTGAGCCCTTAAAATGCTATGGGTTTCATTTTAATTCACAAACAGGCGAATTAAATTTTAAACCGGTAGAACAAGAAGTTTCTGTTTTAGCTTTTCTCGTGGAGCAATGGCAGAAAGACTCGGCAGGCGTTTACAGGAAAGCAGGCGCAATAAGGCGAACCAATGTAGTTACTGTAATTGATAACAGCAGTAACCGGCAACCAGTTTTACGAGAATTCGCCAGCGAAAAAAATACTTTTTATGTTTGCGCCGGTAATACGCTTAGTTTCCGCACGCATAGTTTTGATGCTGATAATGACAGCTTGAAAGTGACCTGGTTAAGTAATATAAAAAACGCAAAAATTACATCATCTCCCGGAAAATTCCCCGCAATTGATTTTACATGGAAAACCGGCAAAGAGAATGTAAGCGACAAACCCTATTTTTTTAGCGTAAACGCAAATGATGGTTATTGCCCTCTGCCGGGTGAAAATCAAATTAATTATAAAATTTATGTTGTTGATGATAGCCTGCCAAAAATAACCTTGAAAAGCGACCGTACAAGCTGCAACAGTTACTCATTTACTGCCAGTACGGATAGCGCTAACGATAAAATTACTTATTTGTGGTACATAAACAATGCCTTAGCTGCAAAAACACGTACTTTTAAAAAGGTATTTCCGGCGACCGGTATATATGCCGTAAGGCTAATGGCTAAACAAGGCTGTACCGAATTTTTTACAGATACTGTAATAATTCAATCTGTACCTTCAGCTGAGCGTAAAACAAATCATTTTATCTGCCTGGGCGATTCTGTAAAGCTGGAGGCAAAAGGCGGCCATTTGTATAAATGGGAATCTGCTGAGCCTGTTAATGGAAATACAGCATCCGCTACTGTTTTTGTATCGCCTTTAAAAACAGCATATTATTATGTAAGCATTACCGATACAGTTTATAATTGTACCACGCGCGATTCTGTTTTTGTACAAGTTACCAACGATTGTGTTTGGCCTGGCGATGCGAACAAAGACGGTATAGTTGACTATAAAGATATATTACACATTGGTGTAGGTTATGGCGTGAAAGGAAAAGCCAGGGCCGATACCTCTGCAGCATGGCAACCCAATAAAACAATGCACTGGTGGAAATTTGCTGCTAATGAAATAGATTACGTGCATTTTGATGCTGATGGAAACGGAATAATCAATGCAGCTGATACCGCGGTTGTAGCTAAAAATTATGGTAAAAAACGTTTAACGAATTTTAAGACAATACCAGTAAACGATGGCGAGAAACATGTTTACTTCAGTTTTGATAAAGATACTTTTTACGCCGGTGATAAAATTACTGCCAGGCTGAAATTGGGCAAACCAGATTTGCCGGTTTATAACGCTTACGGCTTATCATACGCATACATTTATGCCAACACAAAAGTGGTTGCGAACAGTAATACACTTATCCCACTGTGCGATGCGTTGTGCGCGGATAATAGTTTTATGCTGAATTTTTCCAGATTCAGCAGTAAAAAAAATACCGGTGAAATAAGCCAGGTTCGCACAGATCATAAAAATACCATCGCAAATGGAGATGTTGCTGTATTTGCCTCTCAGCTGTTAGATTCCACACATAATTACCGGGAAGAAGGAGAGTGGATTTATTTGATGTTGAAAGATGTGAAGCTGATTGATGCAAGCGGAGAAGAATATGTAACGAATATTGCCGGAGATTCCGCACTAATATTGCCTAAGAAAAAAGCAAATATTGGCCTGAATGATCTTGCTGTTAAAACAGCGGAAATAAATATTTTTCCAAATCCTGCAAGCGGCTATATCAACATCCAAAGCACAAAGCATTTTTTCGATAAGGTATATATGGTAAACAGCTTGGGCCAGCAGGTGAAAGTTTTTAGTTTTCCTCACAATAACTCGGAGCTGTTAGATGTGTCAAATCTTCCTAAAGGTGTTTACTTCTTACAGCTGATGTCAGGAAGTAAGTTAGTGCTAAGCAGATCAGTTATGCTTAAATAAGTATGATTTTAACTTTAATTTCCGCTTTATGGCTATATTGTACTTTTATTTATATTTATATGTTGGAAAAAATAGTTTGCAGCACATTAAAATATTTACTTTTACCTGCATTGCTCTTTTTAAACATTAGCAATCTTAAAGCAGCTAATATAGTTGGCGCAGAAATATATACATCGTACCTTTCATCCAAGGAAATTAAAATAACATTATTCATTTATACTAATTGTAATTCTGCTACCAATAATGCAAAAATATTGGTTACGCCGCCTAATTCAAATAGTTTTTATGTAAATACGGTGTATAATAGTAATGTAGGTTATGTAGGCAGTGTAAATGTTACTCCTGTTAGCCCAGGGAAATGCAATACCTGCAATGCTGCTTGTTTGCTATATAGGTCTATTTACAGATTGGAGTATGATGCGATAGTTGATATTTCAAAATATAATGGATGCGTATTCACCTTTTCTTTTGGTAATGGAAATAGGCGTTTTTCGTTCGCCTCAAATGAAGGCCTTTATGTGGAAACCAAACTTAATGTCTGTTTCAATAAAACCTTTACAACACCAAGGTTTGCAGAAAGTCCTTTTTTTCATGCCTGCAAAGATGAATGTATAACCACTTATTTAACAGCGCAATCTGAGCATAATGATTCCCTTGTATATGAAATTGTATCTCCAAAAAAAGATTCTGTTACTGATTTCATATATCCATTAGGCTATTCATATAAACAACCATTGAATTACAATGGGTATCCATCCATAACCGATACTTTTATTGCTTCATCTTGTAAAGGTTTTTATCTGGATCCTGTTACCGGTGAACTGAATTTTAAAGCAATTGACACTAAATGGGATATTGATGATTATATAGCGTTAAGTTATATGGCTGTAAAAGTAACTCAATACATGCCCGATACATTTGGCAAAATGATTAAAGCCAGTGAAGTAAACCGGTTAATGGCCATAATGATATCGCCGTGCAAAAGCAATTTTCTGCCTGTATTATCTTCTCCTAAAATAGCTGATACGTTTGTGTGTGCAGGAAGTGAAATAAACCTGAATTTTATTACTGCTGATGCAGATGGCGGTGATAAAACTTATATTGATGCTGCATTTGATATACCTTTCGCAACTTACAGCCAGGATACATCCAAATTAAAAGCTACAGCTAAATTTAATTGGACTCCTGCAATTTCTAACTTAAGAAAAAAACCTTACACATTGCTTATAACAGTTTTTGATAAAAATGGAACATTTACACGTACAAATCAAAAGCTTATAAATATTTATGTGGTTAGTATGAAACCTGAGTTAAAATTTAAAAGAACAGAAAGCCTTTGCGGCAGATACAGTTTTTCCGTAGCGGGCGATACCGGAGATATTAAAAGTTACGATTGGCGCGTAAACAATATTCCTTTTTCGACACAGAAAAATCCTGATTACAGGACAAATATAAATGGCAGGCATATTTTTACGCTTTTGGCAACAAATAAAGCCAATTGTATAACAATTTTTAGTGTTGATACCATTGAGGTTAATGGCTTCCCGGTAATAAGCTTAGGTCCTGATATTATACTGTGTGATTCTAAAAGTATTACCTTAAATCCCAATCCAAACCCCAATTATACATATACCTGGCAATTCGATTCTACCTTGTCAGATCTTTCATCAGCAAGCCAGGTTGTATCGCCCAAAGCAAGCCGCACATATATAGTAGAGGCTAAAAATGCTTCAGGCTGTACTTCTGTGGATTCTATAAATATAATTATTCCCGAGTTCAGTGTTAAAGCTTTTGGCGATACAACTATATGTTCGGGCACCACAGTTAAGCTTTTTGCCAGCAGCACCACAAATGTTAAGTTCAGCTGGAGCCCAAATGCAGGCAACCTTGATTATGAGCGAGATACATTGTATGTAAAGCCTTTTAAAACTACAACCTATACCGTTACTGCAACCGATAGAAATGGCTGCATCCGCAAGGATAGTGTAACGGTACGTATAAGCACAACAACCGCCTATGCCGGTAACGATGTTATTATCTGCAAAAACGGTAAAGGAACAACTTTAAAAGGCAGTGACGGCTATTATTACAGCTGGATAAACACCAAAGGAGATACGTTTAGTAAGCAGGCACAGGTTTTTGTCAATCCTGCATCTACAGAAGAATATTACCTTTTGACATGGGATAGCCTGATGTGCCAGTCATCACTTAAAAAAGTAATAGTAAATGTAGCGCAATTACCATTACAGATAATACGAGACACTACAATATGCCAGGGAGATTCAGTAATGCTATGGGCAGAAGGTGGTGATATTTATAAATGGGATGAAACCGCTTCATTATCAGCTCCCAGCAGTAATACACCGGTTGCTTTTCCAGCCGAATCTACTGTATATACCGTAACCGTTTTTGATACAATACTTGCCTGCAGCGATACAAAAAGCGTAAATGTCAATGTAAATAAAGATTGTGTTTGGCCTGGAGATGCAAATAGAGACGGTATAGTAAATTACCTTGATGTGCTGGAAATTGGTACAGGCTTTGGCGCCAATGGACTTCACAGGAGCAATAGCGATATAAAATGGCACTCCAATAATGTAAATGACTGGAGCAGGCAAACCTATAATAATATCAACTATAAACATCTTGATTGTAATGGAGATGGAAATATAGATGCTGCCGATAATTTTGTTATAGAGGCAAACTATGGTAAAACAAGGCATTCCGATTTTAAGCCGAAAGCATCGGAACCGGCTAATGGCAGGAAGATATATTTCCGTTTTTCTAAAGATACTTTTTATGCCGGTGATTTAGTTGAAGCATCATTACATCTTGGTACGGATGAGCTTCCTATTTTAAACGCTTATGGTGTGGCTTACCAGTATTATTTTTATAGCAACAGAATAGTACCGGGAACATACAATTTTCAACCGGTTTGCGATGCTGTTTGCAATCAGGGAGACTTCGTTTTACAGAGTTTTAGGCAAGCCTACGAAATTACAGAAGCAGCAATAGTCCGTACAAATAAGCAGAGCACAGCAGCAAATGGCAAGCTGGCAGATATTTCATTTATCCTGGAAGATTCCACGCATAATTATAACAGGGAAGGAGAGTGGCTTTACCTGAAATTCAGTAATACAAAACTCATAGATCAGTCAGGCAAGGAGTATTTACTGGATGCAGCAGATGATTCAGCACTTGTGTTGCGGTCTAAATATACAGTAGGTCTAAATGAAAGCCAAAGTATTTTTAGCGATGTGCTGATATGGCCAAACCCTGCAACAAGCCAGGTAAATATACAAAGCACAAAGCATTTTTTCGATAAGGTATATATGGTAAATAGTTTGGGGCAAGTGGTGAAAACCTTTAATTTCAATAGCAGTAAAAAACAAAATATTGATATTTCAGACCTGCCTTCCGGTATTTATTTTCTGCAAGTTTCATCGGAACAGAAGATGATTTCCAAATCTACCTTTATAAAAAAGTAAATTAAGGATGCAATTATAGAAACATATGTCTAAATTGTTTCGTGCCTGCATAAACATAATATGAACTTGAGTTTCCGTACAATTATTTTAAACATCATTATTGCAATTACACTGATAATACTTAGTGGTGGATGAGCTAAAGCCACAAATATGGTGAGTGCGGAAATTTATTGCCATAAAATTTCTAAAACTGAAGTTAAAGTAACACTTTTTACATATTATAATTGTAACCAATTATAATATGCATATAGGATATGTTCAAA
>DAIUCM010000142.1:0-10374 GCA_036846145.1 Bacteroidota bacterium | reverse complement strand
ATCTACTTTAACTGAATATAACATTTGTAGGGAACAAAAATTGTAAAAGTAAAATGTTGATAATCAGTGCACGAACATGAGCTTTTAAACTCTCAGCCAAACAAGTTGTTACCATTATCCAACCTTTAACCTATCTACAAATCATGCAAAACAACAGAAACCGGCACAGCGATTATAACCATCAGCACCAGCAGCATAACAGGAACAGCCAATCGCGCGAGAATTACGATTACGGCAATTATACATCAGATTATCGCCAGAGTAATAACCGCAACAACTACGGCAGCTACGAAGGTGCGCCGAGCGGCTACCAAAGTCATTACCCGGGTAATCCAAATCCATACGATGGTATGCACGGCCATAACGACTACGGCTACGAAGGCGGCAACCTAGATTTTACACCGGCAGCAGGCGAATACAGGGGAAACGGGCAAACTGAATCTAACAATAATTATGATGTAGGCACAGGCCGTACGGATGGTTTTTATGGCCCGCATAATGACAGGCAGACAGATATGGGCAGCGATTTCTCCGGCGATAACCGGCACAGGAGAGATGACAGCCCGAACCGTAACACTCGCCCAAAAGGGCAAACTATGGATAGCTGGGATAACGATAACAGCCACTGGCGCTCACACGAGTATATGCGTGGCGATTTCGGCACGGAACAATTTCACCGTGCTAACCGTAATGGCCAGCAGTACTACACCCCGCAGAACCAGGGATATTTCGGGGAGAATATGGGACGCCACAGCGGTGGAAATTTGTACAGCGACAGGTTCAGGAATAATGAGAACCAGGCACGCCGCAGCCATGAAGATGGCCGCCAATGGCATGCTGATTCCCTGTCGGACAGGAATATTGAAGGCTGGGGAAGATAAAACTCCGGCTCAGAAACCAAATAAGAAATGCTGCATGGTACATTCTCCATGCGGCATTTTTAGTTTGCGACACATTCCATTACTATAAATATGAAAGTAATACCAATATAGAATGATTTATGTGCAGATAAGGCTTGTTTGTGTGCTACGAAATCAGGGATTATGGCTTCGAATACTCCGTGACTTTTGGCTCACAAGACATTTTTTGTATGCGCACCGTGCATTCTGTATAGTATAAAAGCATTTTTTTAGTGAAGTATATATGGGAATTGTAAACCGTGAATGGTTAATACAGGCATTTAACATGTCTAAAACTACTAAAGCAACAGCGAATCTACCCTGTGCGCATGAACCATTCCTTCGCAGGGCGACCATGAAAAAATGGTGAACCTGCCATCCTGAGAAGCCACCAATGCAAGCGCATCTTTCTGATCGTTAATAAACTGCGCTGCCGATAAGTGCCTGGTGCCGCCATATTGCGTTGGATGCAGCACAGCAGCTTTGCTGCCTACAATGGGTTCGGTAAACACTATTTTTTCTATTGGCTGGCCGTTTGCGGCTCGCGTTATTTTAGCTCCGAAAGCAATAAGCTCGTATTTATCGTTAACAATGGTTGCTCCATCTACAGCCGTAAGGCCGGCGAGGCTGTCAACCTCACGGCGCAAGGCTCCCTGCCAAACATTCTGGTTCTGCTCCGCAAGTTGCTGCTGTACCAGTTCCGCAAGTGCGCTGAATGGCGGATTTACAGCATAGGAAACCGGGTGTACTATAGAATTACGCCAGTTATTATTTGCGGTTGGAACCACAAGCAATGTACCGCCGTGTTTATGCGCGCGCATGCTTACAGCCAGTTGCACCAGTACATTTACAGCATCATTCCATGAGGCTGGTGATGTAAAGCCAAGCAATGAGCTTAGCACGGCAGGGCAATCGGGCAGGTTAATATTGCCTTCATCAATTATTTTTACCTGGTCGCCTTTAAGTACAGCCAGGTTTACAAACTTGCCGAAACCGGCCAGCCGGCGGTGCTTTATAACCAGCAGGCCGGGTTCAGATACATCAAGCACCAGGCAAAGGGTTCGTATGCCATGCAGTGCTCCCCAGGCATACAGCTCACCATCATCATGCCATACGCCAAGGTGTATGCCAGGGCGTTCAATTCCCGGTGAAAGCTTGGTTAGCATAGCCGGTGTAAGTGGCAGCCTGTCTTTAAAAAGCATTGGATCTTTAGCCTGTTCGGGCGGTAAAAAGGCAAGTGATATTTTGGGAGATTTACCTTCTTCCTTTCGCAGGCTCGACCAGAAAGCTATATCAATAAGCCGCTCAATTTCAAGTGCTGTAGGTGCGGGCGCAACATCATGCTCACCTATTTTCTGTGCAGCAGCTATATGGTGGGCGAAATGATTTTCGACAGTGGCGGCTATGGTTCGGGCAGCTTTGTAGGTTGCTCTGTATGGCATGTGGTTTAAATGTTTTCGCAGCTTATCGCAAAGGTAAATATTTGGCAATTTCCCGGCAATTAATATCCATAGCGGTGCAGGTTAAATTAGTATTATTACAAAAGTATTGGGTATTGAGTGCCGGGAAAAAAACAGGAGATTAAATAGTTGTTTATTAGCAGTTTACACTTGATGCCAAAGTGTAATTTAATTAAAACTATATTTGTGCTATTACTTATTTGATATTGCATTAATTGATTGAAAAACCCGGTAAAAATTGCTTCGTGGCGCAAATTATTTATGCCATTATGCAGTAAGCCATAAGAATGATGATTTTTAATATTAAGTTTTAACCGAATCTGCAGCTCCACATTATCGGAGTAATTGATCTTACATGCATTGTACGTATCTTTGTAGTATGCAGTTTTCACAAGGCCTGTTAATTTGTTGTTTTATTTTGTTTATATTGGCGCTGGGCGTTTTTGTTTCGGCGCAAACGGCTGCATTAAACCTGGAGCGCGGCACTACTTTGTTTGTATTTGGCCGCCGCCAAAGCTTCGCCAAGCGTTTGTATGATGTTGCGCACAAAAACAGCACCTTCTTTTTTATTCTTTCTGCATGCGGGTTTTGGATACTGCTGGTATGGTTCGCTGCATGGTTCAACCTGCAGGTAATACAATCGGTAGAAATTGAATATATCGGCTATTTAAGCGTGCTGTATAATATAATTTTTATCTCGCTTATTTGCCTGGCAAGTGTTTTTCTACCCATTCAGCTCGCAAAAAGGTTCCCGGTAATTACATGGCAGGTAATAATATTTCCTTACCTGCTTTTGGCGGTAATATTGTTCCCGCTGGCCTGGCTCATATATTATCTGGCAAGCAGGCCTGCATTTTCACATCTCAACCCGTTTAACTTAAAAAGCCTGCAATTAAGCCCTGCTATTGAAGAGCTTACCGAAAATGAGGTTGCCCAGGCCAACTTAATTGGCCTCGACCAGGAAATATACAATAATGCCATGGAATTCAACACCTTACGTGTAAGAGATTGTATGATTCCGCGTACAGAGATTGTTGCAGTTGATAAAAACGAGGCGCTGGAAGTGGTGAAGCAGCATTTTATAAACAGCGGCCACTCCAAACTACTGGTTTACCGCGAAAATATTGATAATGTTATTGGCTACATTCATCTGATTGATATGTACCGCAGGCCAAGCGCCATTGAAAAGATTTTAATGCCAATAACCATTGCGCCCGAGAGCATGACTGCCGGCGAACTGCTGAAACAGCTTATTGACCGCCGGCGAAGCATGGCCGTTGTGGTTGATGAATTTGGCGGTACCAGCGGATTGATTACCATTGAAGACCTTATTGAGGAAATTATCGGCGATATTGAAGATGAATATGATGTGGATGACAGCACCGAGAAGAAAATTTCCGATACAGAATATATTTTCTCCGCAAGGCTGGAAATCGATTATCTGAATGAAACCTATAATCTTAATTTGCCGGAAGGCGATTACGATACGCTTGGCGGACTAATATTTTTCGTTCACCAGAATATTCCCAAAGCGCGTGAAGTAATTTCTCTGCCTCCATTCGAATTTACTGTACTTTCCACCGCTCAGGCCAGGATTTTGGATGTTAGGGTAAAAATAATTACGAATTAACAATTACGAATTACGAATGCGCATTCCTTGAATTATTTACGCAATCTCTCGTATAATCATCCATATATCAAATCATCAAAAAATGCTTTCTCTGTGCTTGAACCTTTCTCTATGAACTCAATATGTCAACAACAAGCATTTTTAATTCTTCATTTTTAATTTTTAATTGAATATCATGTCCCGGATTTTACACCTTATTCCCAATACATTAGGCGAATCACCTTTAGAAATTGCTTTGCCGCAAGGTTTAATAGAAGTGGTGAGAAACCTGAAGTTTTTTGTGGTAGAGAATGAAAAAAGCGCCCGTAAGTTTTTGAAAATGTGCGGTGTAATGCCTCCGTTCGAAGGTGTTGAAATGTATGTTCTGGATAAGCATTCCACCCAGCAGGATATGTTTGGTATATTGAAGCTTTTGAAGGATCATGAAGTTGGTGTTTTGAGCGAAGCCGGCTGCCCGGCCATTGCAGATCCGGGTGCAGATCTGGTGCTTTTGGCGCATGAGCAAGGTATGGAAATTCGACCGTATGTTGGGCCAAGCTCTATTTTGCTGGCTTTAATGGGTGCAGGTTTTAACGGGCAGGGATTTACTTTTCATGGCTATTTGCCTGTACCGCAGCAGGAAAGAATTGCCAAACTGAAAGAGCTGGAAAACTTATCTGCGCAAACAACACATACACAGGTTTTTATAGAAACGCCTTTCCGCAACGAAGCTCTGTTAGCCGATATGTTAAAGAACTGCGCGCCGGAAACTTTACTTTCTGTTTCTTATAACCTTACATTGCCCGATCAGAAAATCATTACCAAACCCATAGAAAAATGGCAGGACACGAAAGTTGAGCTTCGGGGTAAGCCGGCTGTTTTTTGTTTATGGAGAAGACCTTTCAAGGAGAAAAAGGGCAAGTATGATAAAGGCAGAAACAGGGATTTTATGAGTTGATTTACTCCATTGATTTAATAAATTCGTTGGTTATAAGTTTCCAATACACTTTGCTTTTTGTCTTGAGCGGAAAGCCTGTTTCATCGTCCGTAACATACAGATCGTAACTGAATTCATTTTTTATAGGATCGAATATTATTTCATTTTTATACATCCTCGGCTGGCAGGTATAAATTTCATTTCCAAGCGAACCAGAATCATTAAAAATATTGGCGCCAGCAAGCCTTCTTCCAATAATTTCAAATGCTTTTACGCACCGGCAATATGTACCGCCGCCACCGGAACTCCATCCAAATACTAAGTAAACAGGTTTTTTATTTATTTCTAACTGCTCCAGCCGCAAGTAATTGTTGTTGAAGTCGCCATCTTCATCACCGGTTTCATATACACGAATTTTATTGGATTCATCTACGTATTGAAAAACCTGGTCGAAGGAGGAACCTGTTCCACCGCCTTCATACCAGGTTAAACTGCGGAAACGCTTATCCAGAGATTGATGAATATTGATAAGCTGGCTAAGCGAATCGAATGGGTAATGCACAGATTCTTTCATCAGCAAAACTTTTTTAAGCGCTTTTCTAAAACGCCAGAAAGTGCCGTAGCCTTCTTCATAGCTGTGTGGCCGGTCATCATTGTTATTTACATATTTCAAATCTGTGTTAAAAATGCTTATCAAATCATTTTCATGCTGCTTCATTGTTTTTGCATGGGCTGAAAATGAGACAAATACAAGTATTAAGAATAAATAAAAACCTAATTTCATCAACATTTAACGCCTGGTAATTATTAAAAATTATGTTTTTTTGAAAACCGATAATTCCTAAACATGCAAAAAATAGAAATTTTACAGGCAGATATAACTACTTTACAGGTAGATGCCATTGTAAATGCGGCAAATTCATCGTTGCTTGGCGGTGGCGGTGTTGATGGCGCTATTCACAGGGCTGCCGGGCCGGAACTTGTGCAGGAATGCAGGTTGCTGGGCGGCTGTAAAACCGGTGAGGCAAAAATTACCAAAGGCTATAAATTGCCGGCGAAATTTGTAATACATACAGTTGGGCCGGTTTGGCAAGGCGGAAATAAAGGTGAAGCAGAAAAACTAAGGTCCTGCTACAAAAATTCGCTTATGCTGGCGCAGGAAAATAATATCGGCACCATTGCTTTCCCTGCAATAAGCACCGGAATTTATGGTTATCCTTTGCAGGAAGCGGCGCAAATTGCCATGGAAACCGTAAAATCTCACATTGTTTACCGTAATTTGCCGCAAAAGGTTTACTTCGTATGTTTCAGCACAGAAGCCAGAATTATTTATGATTCTTTAATTTAGCGAACAATAAATGCCGGTTTTTTATTATTTACTTAGTTAACGTATATAAATTAAACTCAGAAATCATGTACAAAGCAATAACAAATGATGTGAAAGTGAGCGTGGAGACGTTTTTCCACGATTCCGCTTCGCGCCCGGAAGAGGGACATTTTGTTTTTGCCTACCGCATAACCATCGAAAATTACAGCGACTCTACTATAAAGCTACTTCGCCGCCATTGGCATATTATTGACAGTAACGGAGTGAAACGCGAAGTAGAAGGAGAAGGCGTGGTAGGGCTACAGCCAACACTGGAGCCTGAGCAAAAACATGAATATGTTTCCGGGTGCAACCTGCAGACAGACCTGGGCAAAATGTTTGGCACTTACCTGATGGAAAAAACAGATGGCACTACTTTCCAGGTAGAAATACCGGAGTTTGTAATGTCAGCTCCATACAGGCTAAACTAAATTTGCTTCACCATATATACAATCCGCCAGAAATGCTTTAAAACGCTGCTGGCGGATTTTTTTGTTTATATCTGGTTGGAATGTTGTAAGGTTGAAAAGTTGTAAGGTTTTGTAGAAACGCAATGCCTCGCGTTTCAGCGCGATGATGGATTTGAACACATTTTAATTTAATCTCAATATAAAAGAAAACATGCGTAAACAAGCCTGGTTTGTGTGCCACGAAATCAAGAATCAATACTTCGAAGCTCCGTGTACTTTGGCTCACATTTCACTTTTCAAATGCGCGTTATCCATTCTATTTTTGGAATAATTTTCAGTTAACACAACTTCCATGATCCTGTAAATCCTGATTTAAACAATTTCCATATATAATGTTAGAGCAAAATGCTTTAACCTGAGATTTTTGTTTGCTATATGTTATTATTAATTAAACATTTACCTTGTCATTGGTTACAGAGCCGCAGAAAAAATTAGTCTGATGTTTTTCCATATATAATGTTGCTGAAAAATGCTTTTAAAAGCAGAAAAATATTACTAAATTCGAATTACAAACCAATCTCTGCTTATGTATAAAAGATTTTTTTTACTCATTATCATGGGATTATATGCCCATTTCAGCTGGGCCGCTATGGCCATTCCCGGTATTGCACGCCCAAAGAATAATACTACCGAAAACGTAAAGGTAGATCTGGTAGCAACAAGCGTTACCAATGGAAATAAATACGAATTTCAGCTGGATACCAGCGCAGATTTTAACTCTCCGGTGCTGATTACGGGCTCTCCGTCAGCCTGGATCACTACTTATTCTGTCAGCAACCTGTTTTTCGGGCAGAAATATTACTGGCGGGTACGCGTTTTCAACGTCAATAGAAACGATTCTTCCGACTGGTCTTCGGCAGCTGTTTTTACCACCAGGAGCACTTTCAGCCTGAATTTCCCTGCAAACAACGCAGTAAACCTGAATCCTTCTAACCAATTATCGTATTTGGGTATTGGCTCTGCATATAATGATATCCAGATAGATACCGCTGAAGATTTCAGTTCGGCCGAAATGCGCATCATTACCATGAGCGACCTTTACACCTTCGCGCCGGTTTATTTTTTACGTTTCGGCACTAAATATTACTGGCGTGGCCGTGGCAGGACAACTGTAGATACGACCGAGTGGACAGCTGTAAGAAATTTCACAACCATAAGCAATCCAACCAATAATTACCCGGCCAATAACGCTATTTCTACGGTTGCGGCAGATGAGTTCAACTGGCGCATGGGAAGCGGTGTAACTGACAGCATAAGCTTCGAATTACTAATAGATACTGTGGAAGATTTCAGTTCGAATGCAGCACGCAGTATTTCTATCTATCGATTCCTGCGGGCGCAGAATGTAGAGCATTACATTGGCAAAAAGCTTTACTGGAAAGTGCGCGCTTACCACAAAGCCGATACTTCGGAGTGGTCTTCAACCTGGCAGGTAACAAATACGGTAAATTTAAAACTCAACGCGCCGGCCAATAATACTGCCACGCCGCAAAACATAATGGTAAACTTTGAGTGGTACCACATTTACGGGCTTAAAGGTTATTTGCTGGAAATTGATACTTCCGAAAATTTCAGTTCATCCGAAAAGCTTAGCTACGATATACCCTACAAATTGGCTTTTATTGATAACAAGTGGGTAAACCTTCCTTATTACGGCGCAACATATTATTGGCGCATGCGTGCCTATAACTCGCTGGATACAGGTGCATGGAGCGATGTTTTCCGTTTTATCACCAAAGGAGAAATAAACCTGCTCTCACCTGCCAGCAATTCCACCAATATTCATCCTATAACAACCTTAAAATGGGATTCGCTGCCGGGCAGTAAGTATTATGATTATGAATTAGATTCAAGCGCAGATTTCAATTCTTCTTTATTATTATCAGGCAGCATAACCAAATCCAGCAACAAAGTACCTTTAGAAGCCAAAGTGAAGGATCTGTATTTTGGTACCAGGTACTTCTGGCGCGTAAGGGCAAGAACCGAGCAGGATACATCTGGCTGGAGCCTGCAGCATTTTACAACAATAGATACGGTTGAGCAGATTTGGCCATCGGATGGATTTTACAGCGCTGTGGATGCGAACCTGTGGTGGGTTGAAATTGACGGCGTAACCGGTTACCAGTACCAGCTTGGAGAGGACTCACTGTTTACAGGTGTGCCATTATATACAGTTGGTGCTGATACTACACAGGTAATTTGGCCGGTGAAACTGAAAACGTACAGCCCGTATTACTGGCGCGTAAGAACCTTTCATGATAAAGATACATCTGCCTGGAACACAGCGGCTTTTACCACAATTATGGCCAGGCCGGTACTGTTAACACCAATTAATAACGCTACAAATATACCAACTAGCAATACAGTGCTGGACTGGGCAGATGTTACCGGCGCCGATTTTTACCTGGTAGAGCGCGGCCCGAATATGCAGATGACCGGTAAAACTATAGATACAGTGTATATAAGCCAGATGACGATTCCTACCCTGAGCAGAGGTACAACATACTTTTGGCGTGTAATAGCAGCAAAAAAAGTTTCGGTTGATGATGATTTTATTAAGGTTATTGTAGAAAGTGATCCTAGTGACCTGTGGCGCTTTACCGCAGCTACCGGTTTCCCGATTGAGCCAACCCTTTTATCGCCTGCCAACGCAGCGAAAGATGTAAGTTTATATCCTGTACTGAAATGGGCGAGCGATAAATCGGCAACGCAGTACGAATACGCTTATTCACAGCACTTTGATTTTAACTTCAATGTAACAAGCGGCAAATTAACCGATACTTTTGTTTCCATTGGTCCACTGGCGCCGAAAAAACAGTATTACTGGCGCGTAAGGGCGCGCAATAACCTTGGTTTAGGGCCATGGAGCGAAGTTTTCAGGTTCAACACAACCGAGGCCAGCGGAATAGAAGATGATCTTACCCAGGATGACCTGCTTGTTTTTCCGAATCCGGCAAAAGGCAGCTTCCAGATTCAGCAAAAAGAAAATGTTAAAATTAACAGGCTGGAAGTGAGAGATTTGCAAGGAAAGTTGATTTTGCAGCTACTGAAGCTGCCGGCCAATGCCCAGGTAAGCTTGCCGGAAACCAAAGCCGGCTTGTACCTGGTTTATATCGCAACCGATAAAGGCACATCCGTTACCAGGTTAATGGTTGAATAAAGATTTAAAAAATAATGGCAAAAATGCCCGGCTGTTTACTACAGACGGGCATTTTTACATATATAGGTTTGCTGAAAAATGCTTTGATTAAGTTGTAAGGTTTCAAGGTTGTAAGGTTGTAAGGTTTTGTAGAGACGACATGTCTGGCGTCTCACCGCGACGATGAATTTTGAACACGATTAATTTGATTTTTGATAAACATGATTATTTAGAGCTCCTGCCAATACTATTATCCTCTTAATCCTTGTTCTGGAAAATTTTCATTAGTTGAAATTACTGAAAATGCCTTTAAAGTCTTTGATGCTCGAGTTTGAATGCCTTTAATTACTTTTATTTAGATTAAATTTGATTTAAATCTTTACACATCTCAGCATTTACTTAATGAAACAATTACTTTTATTATTTTTCTTAATTATTTATGGCTAAGTTCTACTTATAACAGCGAAAAAAGCTGTATCTTAGCATCATGGAAA
>DAIUCM010000141.1:0-10629 GCA_036846145.1 Bacteroidota bacterium | reverse complement strand
TCCATAAAATGCTTATTAAATTTTAGTGCGTAGCTCTTAAAGCCTGTTTTGATTTATTAATTGCAGCAAGGCCTTTTAATACAGCTTTTACCCGTAGAATAATTTCAATTGCTCAATTATTTTTGTTTTATAAAATAAAAAAGGGCAAACCAATGCTGTTTGCCCTTTTTTAAATGGTAAAATAACTTCTACTCTTTTACTATTTTTTCTACATGTACGCCGCTGGCCGCTTTTATATGCACAAAATATACGCCCTTCGCCATGCTTTCAACATTAAGGTCTAAAATATTTTCGCCCGGCCTGCAGATATAATTATTCACTGTATTTACCGTCTGGCCCAGCTGGTTTACAACCTGCACATCAGCCCTCATTTCTTTATCGGTTCTGAGGCTTATACGGCAGTTTTCCGATGCGGGGTTAGGATAAACTTTTACCGCAGAAAACAACCTGGCCGGGGCATTAACGCTTGTAGAAGCAACCCTGCTGTTATAAGTTACTGATTTTGAACGTACAGTTTGTGTTCCATTTGAATTTGATACATGTGAAATAGTAATAATCGGCTCTTTTTTTCCCGGTGTTAAGTACGACCAGCTTTCTATATCCACAACAGTAACCATGGAGGTAAACCCAAGGTTAACCGAATCTCTGGTTTGTGTAATATTGTGTAGTCTTAAAACATCAGTGAATGTGCGGTTGCCAATAATTACAGTTCCATAACCATCTGCATTAACGGTAGATGTGCCTGTCCTGTAAATATCCATTGCATTGGCAGTATAGTTAGCGGCAAAATCATCGCTGAAGCTATAATTGTACGTCATTGGGAATGTGTACATTACATGCGGATTGCTATAAATCTGTTTAATGGTTTGCGCCTGAGCCTGCGTTACTACGCCCTGCATTTCTACCTTGGAGCTGCTCATGTTGTAAAAAGCTGTTGAAGTACCGCTTACTGAATTGGAAGCAATATTTGCATTGGGAAAATCCTGCGCATAAGTTGTTGAAGATGGCGCGTAATAATTTGTCACAACCGAATCATTATTGGGATGTCTTTTCAATGCGGAAAAATCCCAGGTTACATTTTCGCCTCCGCTGCCGGGCATTATGCCAACTGTATCGGCAACATAAGTAACCTGGCGCTGGCCTACTTCATAATTATTATCGGCGGTAATGGTTGGCGCCTGCGCGAAACAGGTTAAAAGGCTTGATGATAATACTAAGGTCAGTATGGTTCTCTTCATATTTATTGGTTTATATTGGTTTTAATTTTATTTTACCTTCCAAAAACTATTTTTGCGGTAAGTTATATATGGAAAATCGATGTAAATGGGCTGAATCTACCGAGCTGATGCGCCAATATCATGACAAAGAATGGGGCGTGCCGGTTCATAACGATCAAAAATTATTTGAATTCCTGCTGCTCGATACCTTCCAGGCCGGGTTAAGCTGGCAGACTATTCTGAGCAAAAGAGAAAATTTTCGCAAGGCTTTCGATAATTTCGACGCTGAGAAAATTGCTGCATATAAGGATGATAAGAAAAATGCTTTGATGCAGGATGCCGGTATTATCCGTAATAAATTAAAGATAAACGCGGCTGTTACCAATGCGCAGCACTTCCTCAGGCTGCAGCAGGAGTCTGGAAGCTTTGATAAATACATCTGGCAGTTTACAGGCGGAAAAACCATTTTCAACAACTGGAAAGCCCAAAGTGAAATACCTGCAAAATCGCCTGAAAGTGACTTAATGAGTAAAGCGCTGCAGAAAGAAGGATTTAAATTTGTGGGATCGACAATATGTTACGCCTTTATGCAGGCAGCTGGTATGGTTCATGATCATACTACCGATTGTTTTCGTTACCGGGCGGTATAGTTTTACCGTTTTTCTGCCTTTTTAAAATATAAGTGAGCAAAAAATAAATACCGAAACTAAAAAGTGTGACGATACGAAGCTCGCTGGCAAATGGCCAGTGGAAAAGGATGAAAACCGAAGAAATTATTAATGCAAGCGCGCTTATGGTTCGTAAAAACTCACGAATAGTTTTATTTGGTCTTACAATAAACTGCGCCGCATAGGTAAAAAATAATGTAACATGTGAAAGCATAATTAATTGGTCTGCATCTTTCCAATGCAATATTTTTGATACAAAGCTTATAGCAAAAATTACCAGGCCGGTTACAAATGCAAGCCTGAAATTCCTGTTCAATACATGCTTGTTAACCACATCCGGCAAAATAAAAAACAGCATCAGCCCTGTCATAACATAAGTCTCCGGTTCAGTTTAAATCATTTTCGTCAGCAGTATTAATAATTTTCTTTCTGCCGCGTTTTATATACTTTAAAGCAACAATACCAAAATACAACGCGAAAAGTATCATCGCCATAATTGTAAGAATTTTTGAGGCTTCCCAACGCATTATTACCGCAAGCGATGTTGTGCCTAAAATTATTACGAAAAGTGTTTTAACATACTCCTCAAAGCCTTTTTCCTTTAATAAAACAAGTTGGGCTATATAAGCGAGCGTAATAACTGAAACTGAGCACATCAGCAATTCGGCGCCGTATTGCCAGTGCAGTAATTTAAAACCGTTTCCAATACCCAGAAAAATTACACCGAATATTAAAACAAGCCTAACGGGAAGCCGGGTTTTATCATTATTAAAAATATCGAGCAAAACAAAAAGTATAAAAAATGCGCCCATATAAATCAAATTAAATATAATGCAAAGTAAGTAAAAAACACAAGTTTACATGCCTTAAAACCAAATGGCTGCTGCCGGGTTATGCCTTTACATTTTAATTAATATTTTACATATATGAAGTTACTGAAAAATACCTTGATGTTGCTGGTGATTGTTGCGGTTTTTGGAGGTTGTAAAAAAGATCCGGGAGAAGTAACATTCAATGTTAAAAGCCAGGAAAATTTTGTGGTACAGGGAAGCGGATCTATTTTAAGCCTGCTTGAAGTTGTTACACCCGGCGTAACCACAAACTGGGAGGGCGATTTCGCCAATAACAATTCCCGTAAGGACCAACTGCGTGATATGCGCCTGCGCGAACTTGTGATGAAAATTACAGCGCCTGCCGGCGAAACTTTCGACTTCCTGGAGAATATCCGCATTTTTATACAGGCTGAGGGCTTGCAGAAAACCGAGATCGCCTATAAAGATAACATTCCCACTACTATAGGCCAAAGGTTAGAGCTCGAAACGAAAGATGTTGACATTTCGCCATACGCCCGTAAAGATGTTTTTAAACTGATTGTACAGGCAAAACAGCGAAAAGTAAACCCGGATGATGTGCACATGCGTGCCGACATGACCTTTAAAGTAACGGCAAACGTACTCGATTAAGCAATTGTTAATTTTACAAGAAGGCCTTGTTCAGCACATTGTTGGCAGGGCTTTTGTGTTTTTATAACTAACTTTGCGGAAGAAAAATGAGCAAATGAGTGATTGAGCAAATGAGTGAATATTTTTAAAGGTTAACATTTGATTATTCATATAGCTAAAGCTTGAAAAATACTTCATCATTTATTAATTATTTATTTGCTCAAACACTCATTTACTCATTTCAAAAAAATATGAAAGTTTTTAACAATATACTCGAAGCTATTGGCAATACACCAATGGTAAAAATTAACCGTATCACCAGGGAAATTCCGGCTACGGTTTATGCCAAAATGGAGATGATGAATCCCGGAAATTCGGTGAAAGACCGTATCGGGATTAAAATGATTGAAGATGCGGAAAGAACCGGAAGGCTGAAACCCGGCGGTACCATAATTGAAGGCACAAGCGGAAATACAGGCATGGGACTTGCGCTGGCAGCCATTATAAAGGGCTATAAATGTATCTTCGCCTCAACCGATAAGCAAAGCAAGGAAAAATTTGACCTTTTACGTGCAGTTGGTGCAGAAGTTATTGTTTGCCCTACGAATGTTGAACCTGAAGATCCGCGCTCATATTACCAGGTATCCAAAAGGCTAAGTTCAGAAACGCCTAATTCTTTTTATCCGAACCAGTACGATAACCTAAGCAACCGCGCTGCACATTATGAAACAACTGGCCCTGAAATATGGGAGCAGACCCAGGGTAAAGTTACCCATTTTGTAAGCGGCGTTGGTACAGGCGGAACCATAAGCGGCGTAGCAAGATACCTGAAGGAGAAAAATCCGGATATTAAAATATGGGGCATTGATACGTATGGATCTGTCTTTAAAAAATATCATGAAACCGGCATTTTCGATGAAAACGAAATATACCCTTATATTACGGAAGGCATAGGTGAGGATATTTTACCTGCCAATGTAGATTTCTCACTGATTGACCATTTTGAAAAAGTAACCGATAAAGACGCATTTGTAATGACCCGCAGGATAAGCCGTGAGGAAGGCATACTTGCCGGCAATTCAGCAGGCTCGGCCCTTGCCGGTTTGTTGCAGATGAAAGAGCAGCTGAAGCCGACCGATGTTGTGGTAGTGCTTTTCCCCGACCATGCAAGCAGGTATGTTGGCAAAGCATTTAATGATGAGTGGATGCGTGAGCGCGGTTTCCTTGAGAAAACGCCAACTACAGCGCAGGATATCTTAACCCGTAAAGAAGGCAAGCTAATTACAATTAACCAGAGCGCAACGGTACAGGAAGCTATTAACTGTATGCATGATAACGATATCGATCAGCTTGTGATAACTGATGGAAGCAATATTTGCGGATCGTTAACAGAAATAAGGCTTTACTCCAAACTGCTCGAAAATCCGGAAACCAAAAATTTCCCGATAGAAAAAATCATGGAAAAATCATTCCCGGTTGTAGATGCAAACACTTCATACACTGAAATATCGGGAATGATAAACCGTGAAAACCCAGCCGTATTGGTTAAAACCACTGCCGGCGAACACCAGATCATCACCAAGTACGATATTATACAGGCAATAGCAGGTTAATCTCTAAAAAATAAATTATTCTGAAAACGCATATAGCCGCTAAAACGTGTTATATGCGTTTTTTATTTTTACATATATCAGTTTAAGGAAAAATGGTTTGGTGTACTTTTCTGTAGCTTAGCTGAATGCTTAACTTAACGTGAACTCGAAAATTATTCCTGTGTATTTGATCGTTTTATAAGCATTTTAATGAAATTATATGCTAAAAGAAATTATGGGCACGCGTAAATACGCGCGCAAGCTGCGCGCATTATTTCTGTTGATAGAAAAAATTGACTGAAAAACGTTGCTGGCGGGTATTTACGCGTGCCATTGTCAACAAATTCCCGGGTTCAAGTTAACTTATAGAATTTGCTTTTTGCGGAATTACATGTCCGAGTAAAATATAAAACAGCGAGAAGAATGTTACACCAACCTGCCTTTCCAAAACACTTTCTACCTGGAAAGAGAAAAAGCAGATAACTATAAACAACAGGAACAGCAGCTGCATATTGTTATACGTGAGTAAATAATTCCTTTTATAAACAGGATATAAAAATATGGCTAATAATGATGCAAGCCCTGCAATTCCAAGCATAGTTAATGTTTGTAAAAACTGGTTGTGCGGCAGTTTTCGGTTCTCTTCCGTTAGCGGGCTATTATCAGCTTCGTACTGCTTGTGCATTTCTGCAATAATATCAGCCGCGCCAACACCAATAATTGGTGAATTTTTATAGACCTTCCAGGCAGTTTTCAGCGATTCCATACGCATGGAAATGGAGTAATGGTTTAATTCTTTACCTTCCTGGTACTGGCTAATATCTTTTTGCGTATTGGCCAGCCTGTTCCGTAAAGATGGTACAAAAAGCACACTTACAGTTAGCAGAACAATAAATGCTGCGAGTATGCCCGATCCTAAAAGCAACTTTTTTTCTTTGATTATAAACCATGATAATACGATAAATGCAGATGCGTATATTGCGAGCAGGCCGGTACGCGCAATTATGCTGTGAATACATATAAGGAAAGTGAAAAAAATACTTCTTATTAACCATTTACGCACTTTACTTGCTGGTTTGTTAATCCACGCGAAATAAAACGAAGCGCAGGTTGCAAAAGCCAGCATAATTCCGAAATAGATATGGCTCAGCTCTTTTTTTGTTGCCGTAAAAATAGGGATTGGCTTAGAGTGTTTTATCTGCTCATTGATTTCTTTGAAATGAGCCAGGTAATTAAAAAATGTTGCAAGGGCCACCAACCATATTATCCCGATAAAAAAATACATTATAATATTTAGCTGCTTTTTGCTCAGTCCGCCGCCATTAGCAAGCCCAATGGGTAGCAAAACAAAAGGCAATTTCAGTAAAGCATTCTGGTTCCAGAACGCCTTATAATCATCGGTATATAAAATAGATATGAATGTAATTAAATAATATACCGGCAATAGCCAAAGCAGTTTGTTGTTTCTAAATGCAGGTAAAATTTTAGTGGCATTACCAGTTAAAAAAGGATGCAGAATTACCAGCGCACAGCCAATACTTTGTAAAGCAGGCGAAAACAATAAACCAGCCAGTATTAATATAATACCGGTAAAAGCAGTGTATTTGAAATAGGCTTGCAAAAACGCGTTTATTTCTTTTTCTCTACTTCCATACCGTAACTCATATCCAGCCGGAAGTATTTATCGCGCAAACCTAATTTATCTGCGGAAGATTTGGTAATTTTTACCTGAACATTTTCTTCTGTTTCATCCTGCGGCAAGCGGCCAATAACCTTTACAACTGCCGATTGCCCATTCATAGGGTTTACTAATTTTATTACTGTACCTACAGGCGCGGTTTTGTGCAGCGCATATTTTTTGTCCTGCCCAATATTTATATCATCTATCCAGGTACCTACGCCACTTGTATTTATTTCTTTCCAAACTGTTTTAACACCTTCAGCGCTTTCTTTTTTCTCATCTGTTTCCTGTACAGTTTCAGTTTTTTTTAAGGGTTCCTTTATAGGCAATGGTTCATCAACCACTTTTATTTCATCCTTAACAGTCTCAGGTTTTTGCCATTTTGCTACTGTTCCGTCAGCCTTTTCCGTAAAAGCCGGTTTGCTGTTCGTTTTGCTGTAGCCCACTATCAGTTTCTGCCCCGGCACAATTTCGTTGCCTTTAAGATTATTCCATTTACTGATGTCTGCTACTTGTACACCATGTTTCCTGGCAATTTTAAATAATGTTTCGCCTGCTGCAACAGTATAAAAAACAGGTTCCATTAGCTCATTTGCAGCAGCAGCTACAGGCATTTTTGCTGGTGCCGCCGGCTTGTTTTCTTTAGCGTTAACTCCTTGCTTTTTAGTGTCGGCCGAAGTATTTTTTACAGCTTTGTTATATGGCACCAAAATAACCTGGCCAATATTAACACCGTTTTTAACATCTGCATTTGCCGTTTCAATATCTTTTGCTGCAACATTATAACGCCTGCCAATTCCATATAAGCCTTCGCCTTTTGTAACCTTGTGCATAATAAAGTTTTTGCCGTTAATGGTTTTAACCCCAATTGAGTCGCGCAAAGCTGATGCCTGGTGGCTGAAAAAAAGCAAACCTGCCACACTGAGAAATACTATTCGCATAATGTAAAAATATGGTCAAATTTATCATTTTAAATAGATTTTGGTTATCCTTGTACCAAAGCTATTTTTGCACAATTTTTCTGCTTATGAAGTCCAAAATCTCATACTTATCAACGCTTTTTTTGTTATTTATTGTATTTAAGTCATATGCGCAGGATTTTAAGTCGGGTTTAAGGCTTGGCGTTAACGCTGCGCAGATCAATGGCGACGCAATGGGTGGATTTAATAAGGCCGGCCTGGTTGGTGGATTATTCGTACGGTACGATTTTACTGAGCGGGTAAGCGGCCAGTTCGAAATGCTCTATAGCGGCAAAGGAAGTAAACGCACTTATCACCAGGATTATGGCTGGCAACCGGGCATGTGGCACGATATGCGTTTGCACTATGTTGAAGTTCCGGTTATGGCCAATATAAAATTAATACCCAAAGTGGCCGTACAGGGCGGGCTTGGCGGTGCGTATCTTTTCTCATCTAAATTTACGCCAATTTACGGCCCAACGGAAGAACCGCTTTTTTTACGAAAATATGAAGTGAGCGTAACCGGTGGTGCAACATACCAGTTTACACCCAAAATTGCCGCCTTTGCGCGTTATACAAACAGTATTTTAAGCATTGGCCGAACTGTGCCTGACCCGGTAAGATGGGGACAATTTCTTGGCACCAAAATAAGCCTTGTTGCCTCATTTGGCATAAATTACCATTTTGTACCCGAGAAAAACGATGTTAAACCTATTAAGCTGAATCCCTGATAAAGCTTTCAATAGCCAGCTCGTAGCTTATTAAGCCGAAACCGGTAATTACGCCGCGACAATATGGCGCAATATAAGATGTGTGCCTGAATTGCTCGCGCGCGTAAATGTTGCTGATGTGCACTTCTACAACTGGAACACCAACCGCCTGTATGGCATCGGCAATTGCAATGGAAGTATGTGTGTATGCGCCGGCATTTAGTATTATTCCATCAAAAGTATCGGCTGCTTTGTGTATGAAATCTATAATATCACCTTCTCGGTTGCTTTGATTATATTCCAGGTGAATTTTTTTATATTTTTTACGGACGTTCTCCATAAAAGTATCGAAACTCATGTGGCCATAATATTGTGGCTGCCTGTTGCCTAACAGATTAAGATTCGGCCCGTTGATTATACAAATTTTTATCATTTCAGTTCAATTAAGCAATAGCCATAATTACCTGCGAATTAAAGCATTTTTTCAAAAAAGTATATATGGAAAATGTTATGAGTTATGGTTGATGATTGATAAATCAATGTGGTTTAGCTATGGATTTTCAAATGTATCACTAAATTCAATATCTGTGTTTCAATTCTTGTTTTGCCCTCTGAAGCCGGGCGGGCTTCTCCTTTTTTCTTGATAAAAAAGGAGTAAAAAATCAAGGCTGTAAATTATTGCGCTAAAAACAGGTATAAAGCATTTTACACCCGCAACCTGAACCGCCAGTCCTTTCATCTTTCGTTGATAAATAGCGCTGGCTCTGCGGGTTGCTCCGTAAGTTAATTCATTATCTATTCAGGCTCGAAGCATTTTTCACCAACATCATATATGCTTTAAACCTATTTTCTTGATGCTTATAATTTAAGGCCGTTTCAACGCTCTGAAATTCATTTTGCTTATAGTATAAACATAAAATAATATTTCAATTCTATTTACTTACGTTGCACCAAGCCGTGCAGGGCGAACTGTTTCAGCCATCAACGGATTGAAATCCATTGATACAATACTTTATCGTTCCTATGGAACTTGGTTCGGAGCGTTAATCAAGTCCAGTATGGACGATTAAATATAGTAGGGATGGAATTTATTCCATCCTTAACTAAACGAAATTGATTGATCATTGATAATTGATCATTGTTTATTGATCATTGATAACTGATCATTGATAATTGCATAGAACATATCGGCAGTTTTTTGCCAGCTAAATTTTTGCGATTGTATTTTCCCCAATACAATTAATTCTTCCCGAAGGTTTTTGTCTGATGCTAATTTGAATAATCCATCTGCAATACTTTCAATATTATGCGGATCGACATACAAAGCAGCATCACCGCAAACCTCGGGCATGGAAGATGTATTGGACGTAATAACAGCTGTACCGCATTTCATCGCTTCGAGGCAGGGAATACCAAAGCCTTCAAAAACAGAAACATAAGTCATGGCGTAGGAAGCTGAGATTATCTTGTTTAACTCTGCCTGGCTTTCTACCCTTCCCGTAAAAATTATATCTTCCGCATATATACTTTGCCTGGAAAATGCTTCAAGTTCATTACTTTTATAGGCGCTTTTACCCACCAGCAGCAATTTAAAATCAGAAGCAGATCTTTCTTTAAAAATGATAAATGCTTCAATTAACTTTTGCAGGTTTTTGCGAGGCTGTAATCCGCCGACAAACACGAAATAAGGCTTGCCACTACTCCACTTTTGCCTTGTTTGCAGCTTTTCTGTTTCCGGAACTTCATGAAAATTTTCGTTGATGCCGTTGTAAACTACCTTTATTTTTTCTGCGGGAATCTGATAGTATTTAATAATATCCTGCCTGGAAAATTCAGATACAGTAGCTACAACTTTTGCTTTGCGAGCGAATTTAGGAAAATAATAGCGGTAATATTTACGTACCAGCCAGGGTACCGTTTCCGGATAATGCTCATAAGCAATATCATGCATTACATTAACCTGCGGAATATCTGTACGGAGCGTTAAATATCCTTCCGGGGAAACAAAAACATCGGGCTTAATTACTTTCAGCACGTTTGGCAGGCTCCACTCGAACCATAAATACCAGAGGATTGGATGTCGCGCCGGCGGCGATATTACAATTGGTTTTACATTATCGGCGAAAACAAATTCGTTGCTGTAAGGCCTGTCAAAAATGAAGTAGAAAGTATGCTCAGGATGTTGCTGTGTAATGCGCTTGAGTGTTTCAAAAGCAAACCAGCCGATGCCTTCCATACGGTTTTTCAGCAGCAGGCGCGTGTTTACAACTATCTTCATAATTAGCCAATTAGCCGATGTGCCAATTAGCCAATTGGCTACCGAACAACATCCTTTTATAGTATTATAATTAATCTATAAT
>DAIUCM010000140.1:0-10696 GCA_036846145.1 Bacteroidota bacterium | reverse complement strand
CGCATATGGCCGGCGTACTTTTATTAAACAACGGTGTACCGAAATCTTCAGGTACAGTTTCAGGTGATAAAGACTCTAAAGCTGACCCGATCGTTTCAAGATAATAATTATAAGTACCGGGACAAAAGTGTAATGTATTGAGTATAGAAAAAAAAACTAAAGCATAAGTTGCTGTGGTTCTAACTCTTGCAGCATTTTATGGCAATGCAGTTTTAATTAAACTAAGTTCGTTATCATACTTAATTACTGAATATTAGCATTTACAACCCGCAGGTTATTTTACCTACGGGCTGTTTACGTTTGTAAATTTATTATTACTATATGCTTTAAATAAGTAATATCAATAAAAAATAATACGGCGTAAATAATGCTGGCTTGTGTGCCACGAAACCTTGGAATATAGCTTAGATACTCCGTGGCATTTTGCTCACAATATACTTTCCAAATGCGCACTATTCATTTCTACTTTGGTATTTTTAGCTTATACAAAAAAAGCCCGGGAGCTAAGCTTCCGGGCTTTTTTTATTGGTTGATTTAGGTTTGATATAAAAAATCGTAAAAAGCTTATCTTATTTTACGAATAATCCAGAGTACCAGAAAAACAAGGAGCGCTACGCCTATAATTCCAACCCACATACCAAATTTGAAAATGTCTCCCACAATTTCGCAACCGGTAAGCAGAAAAGGCAATAGCAACACGATTATTAACACACCGTTATTTAGATTTTTCATTATTTCTATCCTTTAGAATTTTTTAAACTGTACTCTATATATAATTCAAAAAAACAAATAATGTTTTGACAAGATTATTTTATTCGCTTACTGCGGAATTTAATTTCCTCAACAAGCTTATCGTTTGCATCACCTGTATTGTTAATGTGAATATATGAGCCCTTGCCTGTTTGGGCCAATTTACCCATCTTTTCAATGGCCCTCTCCTTACGCCCGAAACCCACTACAGATAATGAAACACCTTTTTCGCTATGAACTTCAATAAACTCAAAAAGCTCAGAATCTGTCTTGCCCAGGTTAAAATCGCCATCTGTAGCTAATATAATAATATTGTTTCCTTCCGGGATGAAATTTCCTTCTGCCACACGGTAGGCCTCCCTAATTGCTTTGCCGCCTTGTGTGTTTCCCATTGGCCGCAGGGCATCTATCTTTGTTGCAATTTTGTCTTTTTTATCACCGCTGGCAGCATTTAAAACCACGTTTGTTCCATCGGCATAGGTAATAATAGAAACTTTATCTATACTGCGCAGATTCCCAAGCAATTGTTTCATGGCGACACGTAATAATGGCATTTTATCCGGTGTTCCCATGCTCGATGAAACATCTATCAGAAACACAATATTATTGGGCGCATATTCTTCGGCAGATAATTCGCCCGGATTTTCTTTAAATGGTCGATTTTTACGGTTTATTTTTGACTCGGCCGGGTCCTGATAAACGATCACGTCCGGCTCATCATTATTTTTTACAGGTGAATTATCCGGTATTTTTTCAAGATATAAAATGGTTGTTGAAGTATTTTTCCCGACATACATATATACAGAATCGGGTTTGTAACCTTTTGCTGTGGCCCAGATGTCGTATAAACCAATGGGTGTTTTCTGGCTTACCAAACCATTTTTATCGGTACGTATATATGGAAGAATTGCCGGGTTTGGCCTGAAATAAACATTCGCGCCTTGTATAGGTCGTCCGGTAAATTTCTCAACTACTTCAACGGTAAATTTGCTGTCCACGGTTTTTTCCTGCGGCGAATCGTTAAAATTAGGGCAGGCAAGATCCATATTTTCTTCCAGCGCTTTTACATTTCCATTAATTGTTAGGGTGAATGGTTTGCCGCTGGCACTGGTATAAAACTGCACTTTTCGCTGGAAAGCACCTTTTCTTGAAGGATTATATTTTATACGTATGGTACCGGATTCATTCGGTTTCAGTGAATTAACCGAATATCTGGTTACAACATCTTCCGCAGCATCATCCCGAAGGAAAAATAATTCGCCGGTTCCGGTATTGGTTATAATAAAATCAGCTATACGCTCGTGGCCGATGCCAATTTCTCCCAGGTCAATTACATCTTTAGCAACGGAAACTGTGCCATCTTTCTGCGCGTAAACATTGATATTCAATACATAGTAAAGAAAAACTATTGCAGTTGCAAGAAACTTTTTTATTCCCATATATACAGTCTTGTAAAAATGCTTCAGTTCAAGAATCAATCCATAAATTAAGTTTGAGATTGGGATTGGGTTTGATGCCATATATAATGTAATGGAAAAATGCTTTGCTGTTGGTATTTTGATTGTAAGAGGATTGTTGTAGGCACAGCCGGCAAGCTGAGCCTGTTGTCTTAGAGTGGCTAAGAAGTTCAGGCACAAGTTCCGTTTCACTGCACATGCGCCAGCAATAGCATACAAAACTTCACTTTAGCCTGTACTTTTTTCATTAGCTAACCAAGTATTTTTAAGCCAAAGCATATATGCTAACAAGTAAAAAAAGACGAAAATTTATCCAATCAGAATCATTATCACATCTGAATATTTTCACATCTTCACATTGCCATATATATTTTTGCCTTAAAATACTTGTTTTACAGGTCGGCATGGTAAATTTGCGCTTTCGTTAAGAAAAGCCGAATGTCAGAAATAGTTTTCTATATACTTTCTATCATGGCCATTTTCAGCGCGCTGATGGTTGTTTTCTCGCGCAATGCCATGTACAGCGTACTTTACCTGGTTGCTACCTTTGTAAGTATTACGCTGCATTATCTTATGCTGCTTAACGCATCGTTCCTGGGTATTGTAAATATAATTGTGTACGCAGGCGCCATTATGGTGCTTTTCCTGTATGTTATAATGCTGCTTAACCTTAATGAGCGCGTAGAGGCCAGCAAACCAATGCTTACCAAAGCAGCGGCAGTTGGCGCAGGCATAATTTTACTGGTGGTGCTTATTGGCGCCCTGCAGGATGTAAGCATTGCTGAAACCACGAGTGCGCTAACCTACACAAACAGCTTTAACCCCAATGTAAGAATTACCGCCGAAGATATGGCCAATATTGGCAGCGTTAAAACCCTTGGCAAGGTGCTTTATACCGATTATGTACTGCCTTTTGAAGTTGCGTCGGTACTATTTCTGGCGGCAATGGTTGGCGCGGTATTATTAGGTAAAAAACAACCGAATTAATTTTTATCGATAGCAAATAATATGGAAGGAATTAACCATACGCTCACATCCATACCCATAAATTCGTACGTAATGCTTTGCAGCGTACTTTTTACTATTGGTGTAATGGGAGTAATGCTTCGCAGGAATATAATTATCATTTTCATGTGTATAGAGCTGATGCTCAACTCCGTTAACCTGTTGTTCACCGTTTTTTCGGCATACAGCAATAACCCCGCAGGGCAGGTTTTCGTATTTTTTATAATGGTAGTGGCCGCAGCAGAAATTGCTGTAGGGCTTGCTTTACTGGTAATGATTTACAGGAACACACGCTCGGTAGATATTAACGAGCTGCACAGGCTAAAATGGTAATTTGTAATAGCTTATAAGATGATCAGGATAACTTTAGGCGCACTTTTACTACTTCCGCTGCTGGGTTTTATACTCAACTTTTTCTTCGGCAAAAAAATGCCGAAAAGCCTGGTTGGCGTTATAGGAAGCGGTACCATACTGCTTTGTTTCGCATTATCGCTTTACCATTTTTTTGGTATCCTTAACAGCGATTTACAAGGCTCGGAACAGGCTTATTTCAACTGGATCAGAGTAGGCACTTTTAATATAGATTTCGGTTTTCTGGTAGATCGCCTTTCCGTAATGATGCTTCTTATTATTACCGGCATTGGCTTCCTCATACATTTGTATTCAATAGGTTATATGCACGATGATGCGAATTACCACAGGTTTTTCTCTTACCTGAATTTATTCGTTTTCTTTATGCAGATTCTTGTATTAGGCGCAAGCTATTTAATTACTTTTATAGGCTGGGAAGGCGTAGGCTTATGTTCTTATTTGCTTATCGGTTTCTGGTACAAGAATCAGTCATATAATAATGCCGCCAAAAAAGCTTTCATAATGAACCGTATTGGCGACCTCGGTTTACTGCTTGGCATTTTCCTTATTTACAATATTTTCGGCACCATAAATTATACCGATGTATTTGAAAGGGCCGCCGGATTCCAGCGTGGCGATATAATAATGATAGCCATTACGCTATTGCTTTTTGTTGGCGCAATTGGTAAAAGCGCGCAAATACCTTTATTTACCTGGTTACCTGATGCAATGGCCGGCCCAACGCCTGTTTCAGCACTTATACACGCTGCAACGATGGTAACAGCAGGTATTTTTCTAATTGTACGTTCGCATATTTTATTCAGCCTGGCGCCTTTCACCTTAGAAATAATTACCTGGACTGGCCTGGCAACAGCACTTTTTGCAGCAACCATTGGCCTCGCGCAGAACGATATAAAGAAAGTTTTGGCATATTCAACCGTAAGCCAGCTGGGCTTTATGTTTGTAGCTTTAGGCGTTGGCGCTTACAGCACGGCCATGTTCCACTTAACAACTCACGCATTCTTCAAAGCCTTATTATTTCTGGGCGCAGGAAGTGTGATTCATGGCATGAGCGGCGAACAGGATATACGTTTTATGGGCGGCTTGCGTAAAAAAATGCCTGTTACCTTTATAACATTCCTCATTGGTACGGCAGCCATTTCCGGTATTCCATTATTATCGGGTTTCTTCTCCAAAGATGAAATTATGGCAAAAGCTTTTGAGCACAATCCTGTAATTTGGGTAATATTGCTGGTAACTGCAAGTATTACAGCCCTGTATATGTTCCGCCTGCTGTTCCTTACTTTTTATGGAGATTTTCGTGGTACGGAAGATCAGCGCCACCATTTGCACGAATCGCCGTCAACCATGACTATGCCATTAATTGTACTGGCAATTTTATCGGCAATCGGCGGCTTTATGGGATTACCGCATTTCCTGGGTATTTCTCATGGGTTAGACAATTATTTGCACCCGGTTTTAGCTGATCTCGATAAAATAGGTTTTCATGCCTCGCATTTATCTGTAAGTACAGAACTGATTTTGATGTCCATAACCACAGCTTTGGTTTTTGTAATGCTATTCATTGCAAGAAGCATGTTTATAAAGTCAGATGCGAAACAGATACCCGCAGAAACCGAGCAAACCGGCTTTATGCGTGTGCTGGCAAACAAATATTATGTAGATGAAATTTACGACCTGCTGATTGTAAGGCCGCTGCATTTCTTCTCAGGCATAATTCACCGCTTCCTCGAAAAAGGATTTATAGATGGTATAGTTAATGGTGTTGGCACAGCGGTAACCCGTGGCGGACATTATATACGCTTTGTACAAACCGGCAATATAGGTTTTTACCTTTTAGCCATGGTTACAGGTATTATAGTTCTTCTTTTAGTAAACATATTTCTGGTAAGATAAATGTTAACAGCTTTTTTAATAGCCTGGCCGCTGCTTACAGGATTGCTGGCGTTGCTTGCCGGCAACAGGCATGCGCGTACGGTGGCAATGGCATCTACGCTGGTTCAGTTTGGCGCTACTTTGTATGCGTTAATGGGTTTTAATCCTGAAGCAGGCACGCAATATGTAATTAACCAGCCCTGGATTACCGATTTTGGTATTCGTTTCCACGTAGGTATGGATGGTATAAGTATGCTTATGGTACTGCTGGCTAACCTTATAATGCCGTTAATTATACTTACTTCCTATACCAATACTTATTCCCGAGCGGCGGTATTTTACAGCCTTGCGCTTATAATGCAGTCGGCAATGGTTGGCGTGTTTGTTTCGCTCGATGCATTTTTATACTACATTTTCTGGGAGCTGGCACTTATACCTATTTATTTCATAGTGCTTATATGGGGCGGTAAAGATCGTATAAGAATCACTTTCAAATTCTTTATATATACCCTGTTAGGAAGCTTGCTCATGCTAATAGGCTTCATTTACCTGTATTTCCTCACACCGGGCGAGCACAGTTTCGGGTTCGATGCATTCAGTTCTATTGCCCTGAGCCTTACCGAGCAGAAATGGTTATTCTGGGCCTTGTTTATTGCCTTCGCTATCAAAATGCCAATATTCCCTTTCCATACCTGGCAGCCCGATACTTATACAACTGCACCGCCGCAAGGCACCATGCTGCTTTCGGGTATAATGCTAAAAATGGGTATTTACAGTGTGGTTCGCTGGCTGCTGCCCATTGTTCCTGAAGGTGTTGCTTACTGGAGCCAGCTAGTAATGATACTTTCTATTACCGGTATTGTTTACGCATCATGGATAGCTATTACACAGAAAGATATGAAACGGCTTTTTGCGTACAGCTCCATTGCGCACGTTGGGCTCATCGCTGCGGGTATTTTCGCCAGCGCTGCATTTGCTGTTTCTGCCGATGTTACTAACAACCCCGATCTGCTGCCGAATATTTCGCTTGGCATGCAAGGCGCTATGATTCAGATGCTTTCGCACGGTATAAATGTTACAGGCTTGTTCTTTATCGCACAAATAATTTACAACCGCACGCGTACCAATTATCTGCCCGACCTGGGCGGTATTGTTCACCAGGCGCCGAGGTTTGCCACATTGTTCCTTATTATTGTTTTCGGTACAGTGGCGCTGCCTTTAACCAATGGCTTTGTAGGCGAGTTTCTGCTGCTTTTCGGCGTTTACCAGTATAGCAGCTGGATGGCGTTTTTCTCAGGCCTTACCATTATTTTCGGCGCAATATATATGCTTCGCACTTACCAGCTTAGTATGCTTGGCGAGGTTAAACCCGAACTTGGAAAGTTTGAGGATCTTAACGCGAGCGAAGGAATTGTACTGGCAACCATTGCCGGATTGGTTCTTTTTATCGGTATTTACCCGAAACCATTCCTTGACCTTACCGAGCCGGCGGTAAAAAATATCCTTGAAACTATCTATCACCAAAATATTACACTGAGATAGGATGAATACCATTATCATACTTTCGTGTTTAGGCCTTGTAACCCTTTTTACCGGGGTTTATAACCTGCGTAAGCTGATATTGCCGCTGGTGATTGTTGGTTTACTGGCATCTTTTGCAGTGAATTTTTCCGACTGGGATACAAATATTGCATACTTTAACGATATGCTGCGTTTTGATAATTACGCAGTTGCGTTTACAGGCCTGCTTAGCGCTGTAATGCTTGTAATATTTTTCCTGTGCGATCATCATTACCGTAAGGAAGACAGCAACATAGCCGATATTTACGCACTGATGCTGTTTACGCTGGTTGGCGGCATTATTATGGTTTCATATTCAAACCTTACCATGCTTTTTATTGGTATAGAAACCCTTTCTATACCGCTGTATGTACTCGCAGGCAGCCGCAGGTTCAGCCTGAATTCCAACGAAGCAGCGCTGAAATACTTCCTCATGGGCGCATTTTCAACCGGTTTCTTACTATTCGGCATCTGCCTTATTTTCGGCACAACCGGCAGTTTTCATTTAGATGTAATAAAAGCTTATGTTGTAGCTAATGCGGGCGATCTGCCAGGCATTTTCAAGGCCGGTATGTTCCTTATGCTAATTGGCTTATTGTTTAAAGTATCTGCCGCGCCATTTCACTTCTGGGCGCCAGATGTATATACCGGCGCGCCAACACTGGTTACAACCTTTATGGCTACGGTAGTTAAAACAGCTGGTTTCGCAGCGCTTTTCCGTTTATTCTATATTTGCTTCGGCGGCATTGTGCATGAGTGGTTTTACACCGTTTGGGCCGTAACAGCGCTTACTATTACAGTAGGCAACCTTTCGGCCATATTCCAGAAAAGCGTAAAACGCATGCTTGCTTATTCAAGCATTTCCAACGCGGGCTATTTGTTATTAGGCGTACTGGCATTGAATGAAAACGCGCAAAGCGCCATGTTGTATTACACGGCAGCTTATTCACTCTCAACTATTTGTGCCTTCGCAATACTTATGCTTGTGGAAGATGCAAAAGGCGACAGCAACTACGAATCTTTCAACGGCCTGGCGCGTAATAACCCTGCACTTGCGTTTATCATGACGCTCGCATTATTATCGCTTGCAGGTATTCCACCACTGGCAGGTTTCTTCGGTAAATATTACCTTTTCGCCAACGCTATAGAAAACAGTCATATAGATAACAGCTACATTTGGATTGTTGTAATAGCGGTGCTTAACTCGTTGATGGGTATTTTTTACTATTTCAAAGTAATTGTGGCAATGTTCTCAAAAGAAACAGCTTTGGAAAAATTAAATATAAAAGGCTCTTACCTTTTTATATTGATGGCTGCAGCGTTCGCCGTGGTAGTACTTGGCTTGTTCCCGCAAATAATTACCGGCCTGCTTAAATAGCTTAAAGCATTTTCCGGCACAAGTATATATGGAAATACCAGGCCTTGCTGAGTTGCTTTCAGGTTCTACACAATATATTAAAGTAGTTGCAGATGGCTGGGACGCTGTTACAGGTAAACTTCAGCTATTTTCAAGGGAAAGTATATATGCAGATTGGAAACAGGATGGTGAAGCATTTGATGTAGTTCTTGGTAAAACTGGGCTGGCCTGGGGAAAAGGGTTGCATACAATACCTTCCGGCGAAACAAATATCAAGCAGGAAGGCGATAACAAAGCGCCCATTGGTGTTTTCCGAATCAGCAGCGCTTTTGGTTATGCTGAAGAATCGCCCAACCCTGAATTTCCCTATATATACCTTCACGAAAAAATGATTGGGATTGACGATCCCGGTTCTAAATATTACAACCAGGTTGTAGATTCAACACATGTAGTACAAGACTGGAAAAGCGCTGAAGTTATGCTTCGTGAGGACGGGCTATATGAATACGGTCTGATAATAGATCATAATACCTCACCGGCGGAACCAGGCTTTGGCTCATGCATTTTTATGCATATCTGGCGCGATGAAAATCAGGGTACTGAAGGTTGTACGGCTATGCCAGGAGAAAGTATTTTACGGGTGCTGAAATGGCTGAGGCCGGAAACGAGCCCGCTGCTGGTACAACTGGTACAGTAAATGCAGAACTTATGTTTTGAACTAACAGGACACCGTCAGCTTGCACAAGTTCCTTGTACTCTCTATACTTAAAGCATCGCTTATCACACAAACTTTATTTTGTTTAGCCCGAAAAGGAGAATTTGCACAGCCATGTAATGAATAAGTGTTGATTACGGGATTCATTTTATACATGATAAGCAAAAATTCAACATGCTGGATCAGAGATTTTGTAATATGCAAAAACTCAAAGTAAATGCCACGCCCCAAAACATACATTATTCCGCTTTAATAAATTTTGCGGTACTTACGGCCGAAGCATTTTTGTAGCGAACTATATATGAACCGGCCGGTAGTTGCGAAATATTGGCCACTATATTATTGCCGTTTGTGCTAAGTGCAGTGTACATTATTTTGCCGGTTACGGTATAAATAATCAATTGCCCTTTACCCGCGGGTGTGTTTACAATAATTTTATCATTAGCCGGGTTGGGATAAACAGAAATATGAGATGGATTATGGCCTGCTTTTTCAATACTTGCAGAAGCAGAAGTATCTTTCCAATAAACAATTTTATACCAGTTTTCTATCTTTTTTAAATCATGTTTGTACAATTCTACTATCAGCTCCTTTTCTAATCCGTCAGCGTCATAAACCGGCGTCTTTAACTCGTAATGACCAGTTTGTTTTTTCTTTTCTGCATTATGCCATAGGTGGAAAGAATTCAGTAATTTTCTGCCGTATTTATCATACCTTATTACAGCAAGGCTTAGCGTATCCCAGGAAGTTGCACCATGCAGCCATTGTGTCGCGGTATAACTGCCATGGCTGCCAAACGCTGTAGCCATTTTTCGAAGGCCTGTAGTGTCTCCCCTTTCTATTGTTATAAAAACCACGCTTTTAAACCCTTCGCTATTACTATAATTAAACCACCGTTGTGAAGGTCCCCAAACAATACTGTCGTAAATATTAACGGTGGTTTTTTCATCGTTATATGTATAAATTCTGTTTATAATGCCATTGTTATCAATAGAAAAGCTATCTGCATTGCGTAAATACATCGAGTCGGAATCCTGGTAGCGCTCATATTTTTGCATGGCAATCGGCTGGCCGGCATTATTATAAACCGCTACATTCTTGTGCCTAAGTTCAAGCTTCTTTTTGGAATGATCGAAATCCGTATATGTAAAGTAATTTATCCTGCCATCAGAGAGGTAATAGAAGTTATGGAAATCTCCATTTTCCATCTTCCACTCAGCGTTCATACTGTCTTTTTTTCTGTACGAAATGCTGCATATCCGGTTTGAATCTTTCACTTCGAATTTTTTATAGGAAAAAATAAGATTGGCGAAACGATCAAAAGCGGTTACCATAAACCCGTTAGAATCTGAACCTTCTTTGGTTTTAAGATAAAAGAAAGAATCTATCCTTATTTCATTTGCACCCGTTCTATAGCGCGATGTCTTAAATCTCCCAAGCGAATCATAGGTATTGTAAAAAGTTTGCGTAGTATCCCAAGTATTTTTTCCTGTGTTCCATTCTAAATGCCAGTAAACCTTAGGTTTGCCAAACGGATAAACAAACTGCGCAGCAGCTTCAGATGCCACGATTATGAAAATAAGGAATAAAAGTAGGTGCTGTAAT
>DAIUCM010000139.1:0-10799 GCA_036846145.1 Bacteroidota bacterium | reverse complement strand
GGATATTTATTATCAAATTGAGTATTATTCCAATTCATTTTTGTTAAACCAAGAACTTCTCTACAAATAGTTTTGACAGATGAAACGCAACTTATTATTCTAATTTCCAAAGGTGATGGAATATACATTCCCGGATAAGTTTGGTACTGATGTACTGAGCCTCTTGTATAAAGAATATGTCTTTGCTCAGTTAACGAAAATAATGAACCTCTTACCGGGGGATACAGATTATTTCGAAAAAAACGCAAATCAGTTTCCATAACAGTAATTATATCATATTCGGTTATTCGCAAGTCTTGCATTGCTTGAATAAAACCCTCTAATTCATCTTCATAATACTTTGATGTTTTATGCAAAACTACTCTGCCTGGCATCATTCCAGTCGCAAACTTGTATTTAACTAATGCTTCTTTTAAAAGAGTGAAAGCTTGATCATACGATAAGTGTGGTTTTCTATCATCTTTATCTTCTAACACAGGAGTGCCGCGAAGTATTACACCTTTGCCATTTTCATTAAAAATCTGTGCTAAACTAGTTTGAATTGTCTTCTTGTCTCTGCTTTTGTAAAACCCAATTCCTACAAAACAAACTTTTGGTTTGTTTTCATCAACCTCTAATTTCCAAGGTATAGTTTGAAGTCCTTTATAATATAGTGCTGTACAAAAGTTCCAAGCCTTAGTCGCTGCGTCTTGTGATTTGTTGTTATCATGTAACACATATTCTCTTAGTAATTGAATTGGTGTATTATATTTCATTGCGCGAGCTTTTAAAGCTCTCCTAAAATTCAATTCTAATTCAGGCTCTTCACTATCTTCGGCGTCAGATTCTACTGGCTCATCATCTTTGTTTTCTTTAACAATTTTTCCTTCAAAACTTTTTGGAATTATGCATATGATAACATCACAATTTTTAATGTCTGAAAGAAAGGCAATATTCTGTTCAAATGCTTCTACTGCATTAATCACTCGCCTATCTCTGTCAGGTTCACTTAATATATTTTTTATATCATTCTGTGAAAGGTATCGCTCATAATTCGAATCATAAATAAAATTAGCGCAAAAACCTTTGTTTTGATTAAATCCAGGGAATGACTTAAATAAGCCTTTCTGTTTTCCTTTAGGGCTCGCGGGAATATAATTTCCGAAACGATTAAGCCAATTTTTCAAATTTTCGACATCTTCTTCAATGCCAATAATGCCAAGTAGTAATTGGTTTTTTCTGGCTTGTATTACAGTGTCATAAACATCTAATCCTGCAATGCCATCTCTTGGACAAATACTTTTCCCTTTACCAAAGAGTAAATATGGTTCTGGTATATAATCAGCTTTCATACTCCAAATAAATCTACGTTGCCATTTTCATCCGATAGTTTCTTTTGGGCTCCATTAGCTTCTAAATTAGTCCAAACAGAATCAGGAACAACTGGAGCGAAATCAAATTTTTCAATTTTATCAAGCTTGATAAATGGATAATCCTTATACTCACCAAATAAGGATTCCATTTGTGAAGGTTGGAGGTAGTGTAGAATAAAATTAAAATGGTTAAAAACGTGCATATTTCTTTCTGTCTTCTTCAACCATTGTATATTTTTAAATGCTAGATGGCAAATACGAAAGTCACTCCACAGAAAAATCCATTCAGGTTTTAGTGATAAATACCATACATTATCAAAATTCTCAAAACTAGTTTTAAAAGCTAAACATCGCAAATTAAAGACTTCTTCTTTATTCTTGAGATTCATTTTTATTTCTACTACCTTTCTGGTCGCCCTTTTAATTGTTTTTGTCCATTCTATTGCTCTTGGCTGCCATCTGCCAGCCTTATCTTTATTTACTGGTAAGAAAGCAAAAATCTTTTCATCTTTAATCCACATAATTTTTAATTTATGTAGTTTAGATTCAAGACATTTTTTTAAAAGATATTTAAACTGAGATGAATGGTTAGCTGAAGAACTATAAAATTCATCGCAAGCCAATATTTCTACTGTTCCTTTATCTATGATTTTGGTTAATCCAACAGTATTATCTTGTAAATTATGAAAGGTAACTAGTTTTCCATCCCAGATTATCCAATCGTGCGGAAAAGAAATATCCTGCATGTATAAAGCAGAAACCGCATATTCGTGTAAGCTTGGTTTAAAAAAAGCACGCTTCCTCTCCTTGTTATATTGCTTTACAGCCTTCTTGTCTATATCCAGATCTGCCAAAAATAAATGACTGGGAAATTTTATTTTTACAAGATTAGAGTATATGGGCTCTGTAATATTGAAATATTCTTTTTGTTTATTGCCAATTTCAGTCTTTAAAGCGCTTTCGAGCCCTACTTCTAATTCAAAAGCATCTTGTACAGTTTTTCTAAAATAATTTGGCTCAACTTTGCTTTCAAAAGTTTTTTGTAAAGGTTCTTTTGGGTAAGTGGTATTAATTACAAGTATTGGTATCTTGCAACTAACCGCTGTTTGATATTCTAACTCTGTTATGGATTCATTTCCTTTAGGTTGCCATCCATAACGGCCACCTAAAATCAAAACGTAAATATCAGATTCCATTACTTTGCTCAAACAAGCTGTGAGAGAATCAGTACTCTGTGCTTCCATTGTAAATTCAGACATCAATGGAAAACATCCAACCTTTTCAACAGCTTTTAAAGCTGCCTTTCTTTCATTAGGTAAATCTATGATAGTGCTACTAATAAATACCTTTGGTTGGGTAATAAACATTACAATTATATAATATTTCTATTGTATTTGCTTGCTAAAGTATTGATTATGCAAAGCAATAAATTATTTTATTGCAATGTAATACATATTTTCCATATCCAACTCCCTTCAAAAATCCTTTAATTCAAACTCACCTCAACACCTCGCAGCGTCGCCAAAGTTTTAAACAGATCATTACTCGGCTGGAGTTTGTATTTATTGCTGCCGAAAGTAACCGATAAATTTTCCTGCTCGGCAACCATCATTACTTTTACAGGGCAAGGGCCGGCATATTGATTCATTACTTCCTCAATACGTGAAGTTAAAGCATCTGTAACATCTTCAATAGCAACTTTTAAGGTAATGCTTTTGGTCATTTTTTCGTGGACTTCGGCTAGCAGGCAGATGTCGGTAATTTCAGGTTCTGTTTCGCCATTGTAGCGCTGTTTCCCGGTGGCCTTCATCATCACAATCAAACCATTTTCCATGTAATTCTGGAATTTGCGGTACTGGTCAGAGAACAAACGAAACTCGATATTTCCCTTATAATCTTCCAGCGTAAAAGCAGCCCAGTCGTTGCCGCGTTTATCTTTCCGCAGCGCCACTTTAGAAATAATTCCGGCTAAAATATGGCCTCTTCCGGGTTGCGGTTTAAAATCTGCCGTGTTGGTGTTGGTGAAGAAATCTATCTCCATTTTGTAATCATCCAGCGGGTGGCCGGTGATGTAAAAACCAACAACTTCCTTCTCTTTATTCAGCGCATCCAGGCTTATCCAGGGCTCACATTCCGGCACTTTCGGTGTAGATATTTCTGCATCGGATGTTCCGCCAAAAAGCGAAACCGCAGCATTTAGTTTATTGCTCTGGTAAGCATTTCCGTACTTGATAATGCGCTCAATAAATGTTCCTTCATTCGGTTCCGCATGGAAATATTGCGCGCGGTGAAATTCTGTAAAGCAATCAAAACCACCGGCTTGCGCAAGGCTTTCCCATGTTTTCTTATTCACGGAACGTAAATTTATTCTTCCTGCGAAATCGAAAATATCTTTAAAAGCACCATTCTCTTCACGTTCGGAAATAATGGCTTCAACGGCTGCTTCGCCGCTGCCTTTTATGGCACCCAAACCAAAGCGGATCTTACCTTCTTTATTTACATCAAAATACAGTGCACTTTCATTTACATCCGGGCCCAAAACAGGAATATCCTGCTTCCGGCATTCATCCATAAAGAAGGTGATTTTCTCGATGTTGCCCATGTTGTGCGTAAGTACGCTGGCCATGTATTCCGCAGGGTAATTGGCTTTAAGATAAGCAGTTTGGTACGCCACAACCGAGTACGCAGCCGAGTGAGAACGGTTAAAACCATACTCCGCAAACTTCTCCATTACGTCGAAAATCTCGTTTGCTTTTTCCTTCTCGATGTTGTGGATTTCCTTGGCGCCTTTCACGAATTTCTCGCGCTCTTTCGCCATTTTTTCTTTGTCCTTTTTACCCATCGCACGGCGAAGCAAATCCGCGCCGCCAAGGCTGTAACCGGCAATAATCTGCGCCGTTTGCATGATCTGCTCCTGGTACACCATAATTCCGTACGTGTTGCTCAGGATTCCTTCCAGCAAATCGTGCGGATATTCTACTTTTTCCTTGCCATGTTTACGGTCGATAAAAGTAGGAATATAATCCATCGGGCCGGGGCGATAAAGGGCATTCATCGCAATCAAGTCCTCTATATTTGTAGGCTTTAACTCCTTGAGGTACTTGCGCATACCATCGCTCTCGAACTGGAATGTACCAACTGTATCACCACGCTGATATAAAGCAAAAGTTTTAGCATCATCCAGCGGAATTTCATCCATATTGATGCTGATGCCGTAATTCTTTTTAATGAGTCTTAAAGCATCGCGGATAATTGTTAAAGTCTTGAGACCCAAAAAGTCCATCTTCAACATGCCCGCGCTTTCAATCACTTTTCCATCGAACTGTGTAACCAAAAGATCGGAATCTTTCGAGGTCATCACAGGAATGTAATTGGTGATATCATCCGGCGCAATAATTACACCCGCCGCGTGAATTCCTGTGTTACGAACTGAACCTTCCAGCAACAAAGCTTCGCGGATTACCTTGGCGCGCATGTCATCGCCTTTTGCTATCTCTCTAAGCTGAAGGATGTTATCTATGTCTTCTCCGCTATATTCTTCCTTCACTTTAGACATGTCGGCTTTCATCACTCTTTCAAGCGATGTTCCTGGTTTGTCCGGCACCAGTTTGGCTAAAATATTCGATTCCTGCAAAGGCAGATCCAGAACGCGCGCAACATCTTTTATAGATGATTTTGCAGCCATGGAACCGTACGTAATGATCTGCGCAACCTGCGTTTTGCCGTATTTTTCAACTACATAATCAATTACTTTCTGGCGGCCTTCATCATCAAAATCCGTATCAATATCGGGCATGCTCACACGCTCCGGATTCAGGAATCGCTCGAAAAGCAGGTTGTATTTTATGGGATCTATATTGGTGATATCCACGCAGAAAGCTACCGCAGAACCAGCGGCAGAACCACGACCCGGACCAACTTCAACACCGATTTTTTTACTATGAATACAGAAATCGGAAACGATCAAAAAGTACGAACCAAAACCCATCGTTTTAATGATGTGAAGCTCATAATTCAGTCGTTCTTCAATTTCCGGTGTTACTTCTTTGTACTTGCGCTTTGCGCCTTCAAAAGTTAGGAATTTCAGGTAATCATCCGCATCTGTAAATCCTTCAGGAATAGGGAAATTCGGGAGTAAAATATCTCGTTGAAGTTTTGGCGGCGTTACTTTATCAACTATTTCCTGCGTGAAATCAATCGCCTGAGGAACATCGGCAAAAAGCGCGTTCATTTCCGCCTGCGTTTTGAAATAAAATTTATCATTTGGGAAACCAAATCGCTTGCCTTTTCCATCGCCGATCGGTGTTTGCTGCAGCTCGCCGGTGTTTACGCAAAGTAAAATATCGTGCGCGTTAGAATCTTCCTGCTCAACATAATGCGAGTCGTTGGTGGCAATTACGTTGACGTTGTATTTCTTTGCCCATTTCAGCAAAACCTGGTTTACATCTTCCTGGCTTTTACCGGTTCCGTCAATATTTTCCAGTCCGTGGCGCTGTAATTCTATGTAATAATCTTCGCCAAAAATATCCAGCCAGTATTTGAATATTTTCTCCGCTTCCTCTTCCGTTTTGAATAAAATTGCCTGCGGAACTTCCGCGCCAATGCAGCAGGTTGTGGCAATTAATCCTTTGCTGTATTGTTTAACTAATTCTTTATCTATTCTCGGCCATTTGCTGTACAATCCTTCAATATAACCGAGTGAACATAACTTTGCTAAATTCTGGTAACCTTCCTGATTTTTCGCCAGTAATAATTGGTGGAAACGCTGGTCTTTCTGCTCTCTATTGAAATCTTTCCTGTGCCTGTCTTCCACCAGGTAAAATTCGCAGCCAACAATGGGTTTCAGGTTGTTTTTAGATGCTTCCGCCACGAAATTGAACGCGCCAAACATATTGCCATGGTCTGTTAACGCGACTGCTTTTTGTCCATCGGCAGCGGCTTTTTTCATCAGGTTCTTGATGCTGGCGGCACCATCTAAAAGCGAGAATTGTGTATGTACGTGTAAATGTGCGAAATCGGGCATGAATTCAATTAAAAATTAAAAATTAAGAATTAAAAATGCTGCGTCGCGGCGTAGAGACGTTGCATGCAACGTCTCTACAAACGGCATTCATAACTCAAAACAAAATAAAACCGCTGCACGAAAGTCCTCCCCTTGGGGGAGGATTTAGGCGGGGTTTTTAAAGCATTTTTTGAGGTTTATATATATGGAAATCAAGGTTTGAAAGTTGCAAGGTTGTAAAGTTGAAAGGTTGCTTCGCATCGCGGAAACTCTTTGTTCTTTGTTCTTTGTTCCTTGTTCATAACTCATTTCTCATATATCACATAGCCAAAAAATGCTTTCAAATCATCAACCGAAGTTACGGAAAATTAGTTTGAGGAGCCGTAATTACTTGCCAGGATTTTGTATTTTAACTTTAGTTGTTTGTAAAGCAAAAGTTTAGGGCATTGCAGTTTCCGGTTGGGGAATATTGGTAGAAATAGCCGGCTATACAATAGTAAAGGATTGCGATCATGCATAATAGCCATATAATTCCAATAATTATTACAGCATTTTTATCGTCTGCTTCTAAGATGTTTATGCTTCTTACGAGCTTCGTTTTCTGTTCTATGAAATTTAGTGTTTTTTTGTAATTTGAATAATTTGTACCAGTTTGAATTAATATATATATACCATTATCATAAATCAGGTATAAAAATTTTACAAAATCTTCTTCTCCAGCAACATCAATTGCCTGTTAATCATCAATTTCATCCCATCTCTTAAATACATTTGACTTGAACAGGCGAACTATTAAATTCCTTCATTAAAAATAAGAATGCGCGGTAAAATCCTTGAGAATTTAAACAAAGGTTTTTGATGCGTAATGCCCGTTAACATAATTGTTTTACTATACTGAAATTACGGCAAATTTAGTTTACAGGCTTTTTTGGTTTATGAGATTTTATACTTTTAGTTATTGAATACAGACTGAACAAGTCTATTGGATTTGAGGCGACATTTTTTATGGTTACCAGCTTACATGCTTTGCAGCCATTTTCTGGCAGTATCAATATTCTGGAAAGTTACGGCTATAACGCTTTTGTTTAAATTGAGGGTTTTATTGGTGCTTAACTGGCTGAAGGTACTTGGCGAATAAACCCAGGCGAAATATTTTAACCCGGCGTTCGCCATTCGCGGAAACCAATCTAACGCAACCCACTCGCTTGCATCGCTCCATGATCCTCGCACATTTGTATTATCATTTAAAACCTTGTGGCACAATTCACTTTTTAAGTATTCAAGCATGCGTTCGCATCCTTCTTTTACGGTTTGATGATTCTGTTCGCCGCGCCAGTCAACATAAATCCACTGGTTCAAATAATCGTAGCTTATTGCTATTGTATCATCGGCAAATAAAAGCTTTTGCGCCATGGCAGTTCATCATTAAAAATTATCGTCAAAAAAAACATAAGGGTAATTATATATAATTAGTTAATGGCAATTTTGTTTTGCTTAACCAATAGCGTAATTTACCGCAACAAAAATTAATTGTTTTTAATAATTTGATTGGCTTTGTTTATGGTTTGAAAGCATTTTTGAGTTAAAGTATATATGGGGAAATGGATTAAAAAATTGAAAAATTGAAAGATTGAAAAATTTTGCTTTCGCCTGATTTCCATATATATTGCCCGCAAAAAATGCTTTAAAACCCCGCCTAAATCCTTCCAAAGAGGAGGACTTTTCGTGCGGAGGTTATTGTTTGTTTTGAGTTATGAATGCAGTTTGTAGAGACGTTGCATGCAACGTCTCTACGCCGCGACGCAACATTTTTAATTCGTAATTCGTAATTCGTAATTGTCATGTAATCCGTTTCCATATACTACCCAGCCAAAAAATGCTTCAGAATTGGAAATAAAATAGGGAGATTTGCTGTTAACTTACAGATCTGATTTATTCATCATGCGAAATTATATACTGATTTTATTTTTCGGGCTGATCATGCTGGCTTCATGCAACAAAGAGGTTGATGTAGAACCGGCCAATTTAAAAGGCACCTGGGCGTATTACTATGCCGATAATAATTATTTCGAGGCCATGCGTTTCCACGATGATGGCAAATTCCAGTACATGGAAAAATATGGCTATGAAAAAGTTTATAAGGACCGTAATGAAGGTGAGGATTTTACTTTCAGCTACTTGCTAGAGGATAAGACTATTACTATACGCAGGCATAACCCGTCACAAACCGAACCAGTAATTGTACGTACCTTCAGAATTAAGAAGCTTACCAGGGCGAGGCTTGCCGAGGAAGATGGTTTCCAGTGGCGAAAGGAAGACTGATTTACTTTTTAAAGATCATTAAATTATCATTCTTTACCATATATGCTTCCGCTAAAAAATGCTTTGGCAGCTTAGGCGCTTTAATGCCCGTAGTAAAATTAACTGCCGATGAAAACACACGCGCTTCATCCCACATATTATTTTCTATAAATGCATTTAGCAGTGCACCGCCGCCTTCCACAAAAACCGACAGGTATTTCTGCTCATAAAAAAACAGCATTAACTGCTGCATAAAAGTATTTTTATCAAAGTCTATATATGCAAATTCAAGGTTTGGCGTTTTACTGCTTTTTACATTCGATGTTAAAACAATAGTTTTTACTTTTCCATCCAATACATTATAATCCAAAGGAATGCGGCCGGTTTTATCTAATATTATACGTACGGGGTTTTTACCTCGCATTTCTCGGCTTGTAAGCTGCGGATTATCGTAAATAACCGTATTGGTTCCAACCAGTATGGCATCTTCCCCGGCACGCCATTTATGCGTTAACAGCCTGGAGTATGGGTTGCTTATCCATTTGCTGCTGTAATCTTCCCGTGCAAGAAAACCATCAAACGTTTGCGCCCATTTTAAAATTATATACGGTCTTTTTTCCAGGTGATACAAAAAAAAGCGCCGGTTAATATGCAGGCATTTTTCGCGAAGTACATCCATTATTACCTCAACACCTGCTTCTTTTAATTTCCTAATGCCTTCACCGGCAACCTGCTTAAAAGGATCGCCGCAGCCAATTACAACTTTGGGTATCTTATTTTCGATAATAAAATCGGCGCAGGGCGGTGTTTTACCAAAATGCGCGCAAGGCTCTAAATTAACATACAGGGTGCTTTGCGGCAGCAGGCTTTTATCGCGCACATTGTTAATAGCGTTTCTCTCGGCATGCGCTTCGCCATATTTTTGATGGTAACCTTCGCCAATTATTGTATCTTTGTACACAATTACACTGCCTACCAAAGGGTTCGGCGATGTATTTCCGCAAGCGTTTTGCGCCAATTCTAAACAACGGTTAATATAAATTTCATGCTGAAGCATGCACCAAATTTAGAATTCTTTTTAATTTTACACTCAGATTTCATGATATGACAACAGTAGGAAAATTATTTAACGAGCTGGTTGGAGAACTGGAAGAGCTTTACTCTCAGGAAGAAGCCATTAATATAATGCGAATTGTTTTCCAGGAAAAACTTGGTTTGAGCCGCGCTGATATGGCTTTGCAGAACGAGCAGACGGTTGATGATAAAAGCCGGAAGCTGATCTTCCAGATTGCTGAAAAGCTTATTGAAGGCCAGCCGGTGCAGCAATTACTTGGCAGTGTACACTTCCTCAAAACCAAGCTGCGTATTAATAAGAACGTGTTAATTCCGCGCCCTGAAACCGAAGAGCTGGTAGATATTATTATTAAGGAAAACCGCGACGAGGAAGAGCTGAGCGTGCTTGATATTGGCACCGGAAGCGGCTGCATTGCCATAGCGCTTGCCAACAACTTACCCGAAAGCCAGGTAAAAGCATTGGATATAAGCCAGCCCGCGCTTGAACTCGCCCGTATAAACGCCATTGCCAATAACGCCGCGGTAGATTTCCTGAACCTTGATATATTAATAGAGGATAACTGGAAAAAGCTTAAAATATTTGATATTATTGTAAGCAACCCGCCGTATGTACTGGAAACCGAAAAGGAAAACATGCATGTAAACGTGCTGAACCACGAGCCCCATGTAGCGCTGTTTGTTCCCGAAAACGATCCTTTGCTTTTCTATGAAAAAATAAGCGATATGGCTTTGAAACACCTCAGCAAAACCGGTAAGCTGTATTTTGAAATAAATGCTGCTTTTGGCCAGGAAACCAAGCGTATGCTGCTTAAAAAAGGCTTCGCTGAAGTTACTTTGCGTAAAGACATGAACGGCCGTGACAGGTTTATTACCGCCTGCCTGCGCGCTGCGCTGTAATAAAATTATTTACAGAAAAAATTATAATTCTTCCCCTTGCGCAACTGGTGCAAGGGGATTTTTTTTAGTTACTTTTACTTTTAATGGTATCTCCAACCCAAAGTTTTAAGCTGCTGTATTAATGTGAGCAAGAAATATGAGCCACAAAAAGTATTATTTGCAATGCATTAAAT
>DAIUCM010000138.1:0-10861 GCA_036846145.1 Bacteroidota bacterium | reverse complement strand
TAACCAATAAGGCTATACAGACAAGACATTGCTTATATATGGCCTTATTGGAATATCCTTGTACAGAAAGGACCACGCACCGCAATGTGGTATTGGTGATACGGATAGTAAATACCAAAGCATTTTCCAGGCAGTACACATATGACAAGATGGGCAACATGCTCTCTTTACAGCATACCGCAGCATCTCCTTTTACCAGCTTTACCAGGACCTATACCGTACCACCCACCAATAACAAGATGAACACCTGGGGCGATGGTACAAATAACTATAATATTACGTACGATAGCTGCGGCAATATGCTCTCGGATAACTTAGACCGCAACTATGAGTGGGACTGGGCCAATAACATGCGTGTGTTCCGTAACCAGGTCCCCAACGATCGCGCTAATTTGAACGAAGTGGAAATTAGTGCATAATTAGATTCACACTCTCTGAGTGTACCATTTTAAAATGCAAACATAAATATATAGTTACAACCCGAATGAGCACAAAATACAAAATTCACGACTTACGCAAGGCGTAGCTCCTCCTACTACTTATCTTTTATTTGTATCATCTGCCATTTGTAAAGCCAAAGCTGGCGCAAGTGAAGCGTAGCGAAACTTGTGCCTATTCCATATAAATAGTAATCCCAAAAGTACTTGATTTTGACTTACTTAAAGCATTTTTTGCTGTATGTTTATATGGAATAGGTGGAAGATTGAATATTCGTTCAAGCTTCATGCGCTAAATCATTGTACCTTACCTGCTAAAAATATTGTATTTAATGATGCAGTAAAGTGCGCGGAAAGCATCTTTCATGCCTATTTTTTTGCCTTCATCGTACGTTCGGCCATAGTATGAAATGCCGACTTCGTAAATTCTTATTTTGGGTATGCGCGAAATTTTTGCTGTAACTTCCGGCTCAAAGCCAAAGCGTTTTTCCTTAAGCTCAAGCTTTTGTAAATGCTCCCGGCGGAAAAGCTTGTAGCATGTTTCCATATCCGTAAGGTTCAGGTTGGTAAACATGTTGCTTAAAAAGGTTAGCAGCTTATTGCCTATCGTATGCCAGAAAAATAATATCCTGTGCGGCCTTCCGCCCATAAACCTTGAGCCGTAAACCACATCGGCAAAACCATCAAGCACAGGTTTTAGCAAAATGTTGTATTCGTTGGGGTCATATTCCAGGTCTGCATCCTGTATTACAACAAAATCGCCGGTCGCTTTGCGTATTCCCGTATGCAGCGCCGCGCCTTTTCCCTGGTTAAACGCATGTTTATAATACTGGATATTTAACGCCGTATTATTAAGCATATATTGCTGTATAGCCTGCTCGGTATTATCTTTCGAGAAATCATTTACAATAATTACCTCTTTCTGTACGCCATTAATAAGTGTTACGGCATTTATTTTATCCAGTATAAGGTGTATGGTTGCGCCTTCGTTATAGGCAGGAATAACAACAGAAAGCGTTTGATTCGGCATCAGCAGGCGTTAAAGCTGCAAATATAATGTTTTGAGTGAATAACAAGGAACAAGGAGTGCCGCGATGCGCCGCAACTTTTAATTTTACATATATGGTTTTCGGAGAAAATGATTTGTTAATTTAACGCATCTCCTGTTATAAGTAAATTAAATTAATAACTATATTTTACTGAAAATATATGGAATGCAACCAAAGCATTTTTTATAAGCTGTATATATGGAATAACTGGCCGCTGCGCATCGCGGCACCCTTTGTTCCTTGTTCTTAATTCATGAGATTACTTGTTCATCACTCATTAAGGTTAAATATTGTTAAAGGCGGCAATCTAAAGCACTTTAAACCTTAATTTTGTATTATATTCGCATGAAATTGATAAAGATTTATTTATTCCTCTTCTCTCAAGCAAATTCACAATCAATATTTTATAATGACTAAAAAATGGATGAAGCCCGCCGGTATTTTAACGCTTGGGCTTGCAGCAATGAGTACTGTAATTATGCCATCTTGCGACAATTCAAAGGCGGAAAATAACGCTCACAACAAGAGCATAGATGTTAAGAATTTAGATACCACAGTGCCTGCGCATGAAGATTTTTTTCATCATGCCAATGGAGGCTGGATTAAGCTGAACCCGATTCCGGAAACGGAAAGCCGCTGGGGAAGCTTTAATGAGCTGCGCGATAAAAACCGGGCAATTTTGCGGAAAATACTCGATGAAGCATCTGCAGATAAGAATATTTCAAAAGGCAGCAGCAAACAGCTTATTGGCGATTTTTATTACAGCGGTATGGACTCTGCAAGTATAGAAAAAGCCGGTTTGTCGCCGTTACAGGCAGAGTTAGGTAAAATTAACGCTATTAAAGATGTTAACGGGCTTGTTGATGAAGTTGCAGCATTGCACAGGATTGGAATTTACCCATTCTTTGGCGTATATGTAGATCAGGATGCAAAGCGCAGCACAGAGTACGCACTTTATATATCGCAGGCCGGCCTGGGTTTGCCCGACAGAGATTACTACTTTAAGAAAGATAAAGCCGGAGCTGAAATTCGCAGCAAGTATTTGGCACACGTTACAAAAATGTTTGTTTTAATGGGTGATAATGAGGCCACTGCAGCTAAAAATGCCAGTGCCGTAATAGACCTGGAAACGAGGCTTGCAGGCGCTAGCATGACGCGTGTAGAATCGCGCGATCCGCATGCGACTTATAACAAAATGGCGGTAGCAGATTTAAGTAAAAATGCATCGGCCATTAACTGGAATAATTACTTCAGCAAAGTTGGCGTAAAGCAAAAGCTCGATTCAGTAATTGTGTCGCAGCCGAAATTTGTAACTGAAGTAAACAATATTTTCGCAAAAGCCAATATGGAAACTGTTAAAGCGTACCTGCGCTGGCAGTTAATACATGGCACGGCTCCATATTTACATGCAGCGGTTGTTAATGAAAACTTCGCTTTTAACGGCACAGTATTAAATGGTGTTAAGGCGCTTGAACCACGTTGGAAACGCGTGCTTGATAATACAAATAATCATTTAGGCGAGGCTTTGGGCCAGGAATATGTTAAGGTGGCTTTTAGTCCCGATGCGAAAAACAAGGCGCTGGAAATGGTTGATAACCTGAAACTTGCACTGAAAGACAAGATAAATGCTTTGGATTGGATGAGTCCTGAAACGAAAAAGCAGGCGCAGCATAAACTTAGTACCATTGTAACTAAAATTGGCTATCCGGACAAATGGAGAGATTACAGCGGTATTGAAATAAACAGAGATTCATACGCTAAAAATGTAATGAATGCTTCTGCGTTTGAGTTCCAGCGTATGATGAATAAACTCGGTAAGCCCATTGACCGTGGCGAATGGTTTATGACGCCGCCAACCGTTAACGCATATTATAATCCTGCTATGAATGAAATAGTTTTCCCGGCAGGTATTTTACAGCCACCGTTCTTCGATGCAAAGGCAGATGACGCGGTGAATTACGGAGGTATGGGCGCTGTAATCGGTCATGAGTTAACACACGGCTTTGATGACCAGGGAAGGCAGTTTGATGCAGATGGAAACCTGAAAGACTGGTGGACCAAGGAAGATGCGGAGAAATTTAAAAAGAAAGCGGAGTTTGTAGTGAAGCAGTTTAATGGTTACGAAGCGTTACCTGGCGATATTGTTGATGGCAAGCAAGGCCCGGGGCATTTTGTAAACGGTGAGCTAACACTGGGCGAAAATATTGCAGACTTGGGTGGATTAACCATTGCATACGCTGCCTGGCAGAAAGCGCAGCAGGGCAAGAAAAACAAGCAGGAAACAATTGACGGCTTTACACCTGAGCAACGTTTCTTCCTGGGCTGGGCGCAGGTTTGGCGCGTTAATGAGCGTCCCGAATCTACCAGGCAGCGCTTGATTACAGATCCGCACTCACCCGCTAAATTCCGTGTAAACGGCCCTTTAAGCAATATGCCGGAGTTCTACAAGGCGTATGATGTTAAGCCCGGAAGTAAGATGATGGTGCCTGATAGTTTGCGTGCCAGCATTTGGTAGGTTATCAAGAAGTAAGAAGTGAGAAGTAAGAAGTAAGAAGTAAGAATTGAGACGAGAATATTGAATACAAAATTCAGAAACAATGTTGTTTGTTTATAAATTTTGTTTGATTCCATATCTCACCATACCAAAAAATGCTTTGCACCAACAGCCTGAAAGGCTGAGATTTTTACAGCTTGTTGCATCGCCCAAAGTAAACTAAATGATATACGTTTACATGTGACTGGTTACTGATCACTGAACACTGTTAAAGTATTTTTTATTGAATCGAGATGTAAAGATCCCTGCTTTCAAAAGCGGGGATTTTTTATAAGTAATTAATTTATATCATATTACATGTTTTTAGGTGCGTGGCTAAATAATAGCGAGAAGGATAACGGAAAATAGTTATAAAAAAAATATGAAATTTTAACTACTTAATAATCAGCCGGGTGCAGGTCCATTATTACTGGTTTGGGCAGTTTTGTGCATAAACATTTGGTAAAATTTTAAACATTATAGCATATATAAGTGTAATTTGGTTAATATTGATACGGCAAGCAAATCTTTTTCGCGCCGGCCTATTGCTGAATAGAGGAGAAATTTACTGGATGGAAGTTACTGTTAATCAACTACATATAATAAATATTGTTTTTTCTGCCTCCGCTGTTTCAAAAGTAAAAGAAGGCTATGCCCGAACTTTTTTTCCGAAAAAAGGATTATGTGCCTATACATTGTTTTCTCACCTTAATAAACACATCTAAAAAATGCAGAAAGCAGACTTTACACCTACAGTTACTAAATACGCATATTCCCTGAGACCATTTGCCTTATCGCTAACCCGCGATATGGAAGATGCACAGGACCTAATACAGGAAACCTTACTTCGCGCGCTCTCCAGCCAGGAGAAATTTGCTGAAGGTACCAATCTTAAGGCCTGGTTGTACACCATAATGAAGAACATCTTCATTAACAACTACCGCCGTAACAAGAAACGCAATACTATTATTGATACTACCGATGATATGTATGTGATCAACAGCAACAGCACCCAGGTTAGCAACAGCGGCGAAAGCAATATTGCTATGGAAAACGTAACTTATGCTGTTAATATGCTGCAGGAGGAGTTTCGTGTGCCGTTTATGATGCATTACCAGGGTTTTAAATACCATGAAATTGCAGATCATTTAACCCTGCCAATTGGTACGGTTAAAAGCCGTATTCACTTCGCGCGCAAAGAACTCAAAAAGAAACTGAAACGCTTCTAAACGAAGACTACTATATAAATGAAAACCCGCCCCGAAATTTCGGGGCGGGTTTTTTAATGTAAAGGTATTTATTAACCCAAAAAAAATGCCCTGTATGGGCTTGCTATATAAGACGTATTTTAATTAAAAAAAATCTACGGTAATTCCACGCATGTTCAGCAATAAGAAGTTACATCAAATTTGGACGGGTCAAACCCAGTCACTACCAAATTCCATATAAGTTAATTGGAAAAAATGCTTATGTTGCCGCAAAACATAATCAGCGAAATCAAAAGAATCAATACAAAATCAGCGGTTAAAAATGCGCTTCTGCCAAAGCTAATAATTTAGGCAGGAAAATATTTCCACCCACAATTACTGCGAAAATGGAAGCAATAAGTACTGCGCCTGCTGCTACATCTTTCGCCTTGCCTGCCAGCGGATGATACTCCGGCGATACGAGATCTACGATAAATTCCGCTGCAGTGTTTAGCGCTTCAGTTAACCAAACCAGGCTTATGCTAATGGTAACTGCAACCCATTCCCAACGCTCAAGACCAAAATAAAATCCGCATACCAAAACTGCTGCAGTAGCAAGTAAATGTATTTGTGCGTTTGGCTGCGTACGAAATAGCGTAACAATACCTTTAAAAGCATATACAAAACTATTTGCTCGTTTATGAAGGTATTTTTTCGGCATCTCCTAAATTGGTTAGTGGCAAATGTAAAATATTTTTTAATACTGTATTAAAATGAAAAGCCGCAAAAATTAAGTTTGCGGCTTTTCCATATATCATATTTGTGAAAAATGCTTTACGCTGTGCTTAGTTAAGAAGAAAGAACAAGGAACAAAGAGTTATTTCAATTAAAAATTAAAAATGAATAATTATTAATGCGTCAAGCTAAGCAATAATTTACAATTCGTCATTCACAATTAAATTCGCCTATTCGGGTCAAATTGCTCTAAATAATCTGCAATTCTGCGAAGGAAGCTTCCGCCAAGCATACCATCTACAACGCGGTGATCATAGCTTAATGACAGGAACATCATGTGGCGGATAGCGATGATATCACCATACTCAGTTTCTATAACAACCGGCTTTTTCTTTATGGCGCCTGCTGCCATAATTGCTACCTGCGGCTGCGGAATAATCGGCGTTCCCATCACATTCCCAAAAGTGCCCACATTGGTCAAAGTAAAGGTTGCGCCCTGTATTTCATCGGCTTTCAGTTTGTTATTTCTTGCGCGGTAAGCCAGGTCATTCACCTCTTTGGTTAAACCCAAAAGATTTTTGGTATCGGCATTTTTAATTACAGGAACAATCAGGTTTCCGCTTGGTAAAGCCGCCGCCATACCAATATTTATGCTCTTGCGCTTTATAATTTTATCGCCGGTTCCCAAAGCAACATTTATATTCGGGAAATCCTTGATAGCGCGTACAATTGCTTCAATGAAAATTGGCGTGAAGGTAATTTTTTCGCCTTCTTTTTTCTCGAATTCCTTCTTCACTTTATCGCGCCATTTCACCATGTTTGTTACATCGGCTTCCACGAAGGAAGTTACGTGTGGGCTTACATGCTTGCTCATGACCATGTTTTCGGCAATGATCTTGCGCATCCTGTCCATTTCAATTATCTCATCGCCCGGCATCATACTAACATCCACCTTGTATTGAGTTTGAGTTTGAGATTGCGTTTGGGTTTGTTGAGGAGCAGATGCTTGTGTTTGAGTAGGTTGTGTGGTTTGGGCCTGTTGTTGCGGTGCAGATGCTTGCGGCTGAGCCTGAGGCGCAGAACCACGGTTTTCTACATATTCCAGGATATCTTTCTTGGTTACACGGCCTTCTTTTCCTGTGCCTGAAATATTTTCCAGCTCGCTCATACTGATGCCTTCGCTGCGGGCAATATTGAGTACCAATGGCGAATAGAAACGGCTTGCGGCGCTTTTATCGAGGTTCTGGGCTTGTGCAGATGGAGTATTGTTTTGTTGCGCGGCTGGTTGTGCGCCTGCAGTTTCGTTACGGGCTTGCTGCGCTTCCTGTGCGCCGTTTGGTTGCGCTTCTCCTGCTACATCTTCCCCTTCACCGGCAATGGCAATAATGGCAACTGCCTGGCCTACAGGAACAACCGCGCCTTCCGGGTGTAATATTTTCATTAAAGTACCGCTAATTGGTGAAGGTACTTCGGAATCTACCTTGTCGGTAGCAATTTCCAGTACACTTTCGTCCAGTTCTATGGTTTCGCCTTCCTGTTTCAGCCATTTCAGGATGGTTGCTTCTGCAATACTTTCGCCCATTTTAGGCATGATCAGCTCTACCTGTTTCGCCATAAGTATTTTTTATAGTTTGTATATATGGAATTTAGGTTCTCGTTTGTAAAAATCCCTGCAAAAATAAGCTAAAATATGGGGAAAGCCAATTTTGGTTTTTTGTTCAGTTGGGGGATGCAGGAATTGCGGATTATGTGGATTTTGGGATTGCAAGAATTTTTTGTGGGATTTGCATATATAAGGTTCTTGAAAAATGCTTTGAATCTCATTTTGCGCTGCTTGTCCGGTAGAAACGTTGCATGCAACGTCTGTACGCCGCGATGTTGCCCGTTCAGCGAAGTTTTCTAACTTCGCTGTTTTTAGCTGGTAGTTTTAAACTACCAGCTAAAATAAATCATAGCAAATATGCTACGATTAGCGCGCTTTTAAAGTGGATTTCCAAATATGATTTTAGTGGAAAATGCTTTGGGTAAGAAGTTTTTATGGAACTTGCATTTGCCAATTGCTGAAAAATGCATTCTACATCAGCAAAAGAGCAGGTTTAATTTTTTCGTTAAAGTTTAGTTGAATCTTTATCCAGTTATTCCCATATCGCATTTCTACAAAAAATACCTTAAAAATCCGGGCAATTAATTCTTCTCCATTTGCGCACTTCAACGTTGCGGTATTTCGGGTAGCGCACGGCAAAAGCTATTGTTTTTTTATCGGTTTGCGATGGCTGTATTTTCATTCTCCAGAGTAGTTTTCCACTTAGCGGCTCCAGTTCAGCGCCGGAAATATTTTCTATATTAATATTTATATCACTCTCCTGCGAAACCGGTACCTGGTCCAGGATTTCTATATCAATTGGCTGGCTGTTGTTGTTACGTACTGCAAGCTCGTACATATAACTTTCGGTGCGGTTTACGCCAAACAATCTCTTTTGGGTATAATCTTCTCGTTTTATACGGGTTACGGTTACTTTTTTGTCTCTTCCGAGAGATAATTCCAGCGTATCGTTTGCAAATCGGGTGTCGATGTAGCTTTGGCCGGTGTAATTATCCGCATAATATATATCTACCGGGCCCTCAATCAGGTTCAAAGTTTCCCAGCCGGTAATACCTGCAACCAGGAAAGCATCACGATCCATTTTCGGAACACTGTAATATCTGAAAGATGCCGGCATTTCATATGTTTGTATATCAACAGCGTACGGTTTTGCATCGCTCGGTATAAGGCTTGGTTCCTTTATAGTAAAATCTACACTAAGCTCATTTACATATACTTCCGAGAACTGCACATTTGGTTTGCTGCCCTGCTTTAGTTGTTTACTGGCATCGTCTTTAGTATAAGACCTGTTTACGTAGCCTTCGTTGTAAGATTTATCTTTGTTTCTGCCTGATGAATATTTGCTGCTGTAGCCTAACGTCCAGGGCTGTAAATCGGGCCGCTGGGCCGACTGGTAAGGATCTGCAGTGGACAATGTTAGCTTTACGCCTTCCCAGTTTACACCCGTATTATTAAAAACCCGCCCACGGTAATTAAGCTGTAAGGGCGCGCTGATATCTTTTACTTTTACTTCATATGCCGGCGCCCAGCCAGCCGTTTGTACACTTACGAGGTATTGTAAACGGATTTGTGTATTTGCGCGCTCGTTTGCATTTAATGTAAGGGCAATACTACTGCTGCTGGCGTTAAAAACTGCCTTTTGCGCATCGGTAAAAGTTGTTACGCGGCTTATTTCATCATTCAGCTTTCGCTCGCGCTTACGCAGTTTCAGTATTTGCTTATCTATATCTGCAAGCCGGTTCCGGTAAAAATCGGCTGCTTTTTGCAATTCGTTTACTGAGACGCCACTTTGCGAACCGCCAATGGATTTATTGGCAAGTAATAATTTCTTTTCTTCATCGTACGCATTTAGGCTGGCAGTAACAATTTCCATTTCATCCTGTATGGCCCGAAGTGAATCATCGTAGCGGCGCAATTGCACATCGTCCGAAGCATCGAAACGGCCCGGTAGCCGGTGCGTTACAGCCAGCAGCTTAACATTGCTGTTACTTACGTTTACATGAATTTTGGCCGGATCTACACCGGCAGGTATATTCCGGAAAACCAACACCTGTTTGCCCGCGCTAACCTGTGTATTAACAGTTTCCACCAATAAAGCGCCCTGCATATAAACAGTTACCTCTGTTACCTTTGAATTTAAAGTTTTTTCTGCCGTTTGTGCTTTGGCAGAAATGATGGTACAAACCAGTAGCCAGTAAAGTAAATAATTTTTCATATTGATATTGATAAACTGATCAATGAAACAAAACGCAATAATCCGCTTAAAATTGTAATTCCTCAATAATACAATGGCAGAATGTAAAGTATAATCTGCAGTTGCATATAAGCCTTGTACAAAAAATACTTCACTTGTTTTGCCGGTTATATTTGTGTATAAATGATTTTGATTTTTTTACTACTTTTACATTATGACTAAAAGGTTGTGTATTTCGGGCAGTAAAATAGTAATATTGCTTGTGCTGATTATAATTGCAGGTTTACTTGTTCCGCAAAACTTTACCATGCCGGTAGAGGGAGCAACCAAGGCCGATTATAATCCAAAATCTTTCTGGTATTATCCCTGGGGCAAATCGGGCACGCACAAAGGCGTAGATATTTTCGCAAAGAAAGGCACAAATGTACGATCTGCAACCAGCGGAATAGTAATGTATTGCGGGCAACTGGCACTTGGCGGAAATGTAGTACTTATACTTGGCCCCAAATGGCGTTTCCATTATTACGCGCACCTCGATAAAATATCCACCTCGGCCTTTAGTGTTATAAGCGGCAATAAAATCATCGGCACAGTTGGCACTACAGGCAATGCTGCCGGTAAAGCTCCGCATTTACATTATTCTATTATAACTATAATTCCTTATTTCTGGCGTGCGGATAATAGCATACAAGGCAGTAAAAAGATGTTCTATTTAAACCCGATCGATTATTTGAATAAAAGATAAATGGCCTTATAGCCTGAATTTCCCATATGTCACTACTCGAAAAAATGCTTTCGTCCTGGAAAAAACGCAGATGCGTTACGCCACTACAAAGCCGCGCCGATATATTCCACAATTCACCATTCAATATCGTTTAGTTAAGGATTTTTTATACAAAGGGCTTTGCTCCATGCTGACATAGTTCGCCCATGCAGGGCTTGGTGCAACGTGAATAAATAGAATTGAAATATTAATTGAAATAAAAGTAAATAGAACTGCAAAGCGTTATGACGGCCTTAAATTATAAGCGTTAAGAAAACAGCTTTAAAGCATTAACGCAAATGTTAAATTGTGAATGGTAAATTGTGAATTAATGATGAATTAACTTACGGAGCAACCCGC
>DAIUCM010000137.1:0-10975 GCA_036846145.1 Bacteroidota bacterium | reverse complement strand
ATTCAGCATTATATAAACAGTGTTGCCATCGTTCGCTTTTCCGCGCTGCATATCGCTTCCCATAAGCAATATTTTCCCGTCCTTTTCCAGTTGGCTGTGCATAATGCTGTCTTTCATTTCTGCTGAAACATGTTCGGCCATCGGCGTTTGAGCTGTAGGCAAAAGCTGTAAATCTCCGCCCAGTATTTCTTTATAGAAAGTCATCGCTTCGCGGCATTTACCGTTAAAATTAAGATAAGGATTTAATAGCGCCATGTTATTTTTCGGTTAATTTTTTATCGATTGAATGATACAAACTTATCGTAGTTAATAGAATTTAAGCGGGGGGTATTTCGACAAATTTAGGGGTTGGTTGCGACAATATTTTTGTCAATATGATAAAAATTATGTCAGCTTCGCCACAATATCAGTTTGCCATTTCTGCGGATCATTTTCTGCCTGCGGATCGGTAACATAAAACTCAGTAGCAGTTGTAGTTTTTATATTATTTTCCTTCGCATATTTCCCCAGCTCCATATGTGCTTTTGGCAAATTGTAGTATGGCCCAAAATAGGTTGCAACAGCATATTTTCCCGCTTCAAATTGCCCGCTCTTAACTAATTCATTACCTTTAATTTCCTTATTTACTACGAAGCCAACTTCCACATCCATTGTTTCGCCATTCATGTTAACGTAATTGAAAAACGGAGCGCTTGCCGGCTTTATATTTTTCTCTTCCAGCCAATTTAAAACCTTGGGAATTAATGCAGGTAAAACTGTTGGTATTTCTTCCATATGAACGGTTTTCTGAATGGCAGCATAATTTTGCTCTTCACGCTGTTCGGTTCTTATTTTAATTTCCATATATGGTTTTATTAAAAAATGCTTCTTTTCAGTGAACAATAACCAGTTATCAGTAACCAGTAAAAATCACACAAAAATTCTTACATTCATTCATTCATTCTTGCATTCATTAAAAATATTTACTCAACTACTCATTTACTCTTTCTCAACACGGCAAACTTAATTGTTAGTTTACAACAGCAAAGGGTGAATTTACGGCAATGTTGAGGGCTGTTTACGGCAAATATTTTCTTATTTTTGAAGCATGAAGCATATTTCTATTCTTGTTCCGGAAGGCGCTATTTTAGGCTCTTTGGAAGGCTCACGCCAGTTACTAACGCAGGTAAATAGTTTTTTCGCGATGCGTGGCGCACCGCCTGTTTTTGATGTACAGCTGATTGGGCTAAATAATAACACAAAGCTCAGCGGCGGTAAATTCATCGTAAATCCGGATGGGTTGCTGGATGAGGTACAGAAAACAGATCTAATCATTATTCCTGCTGTGGATGGTGATTTAAATATTGCGCTGGAAAAGAACAAGGATTTTATTCCCTGGATAAAAAAGCAGCACGAAAGTGGGGCAGAAGTGGCCAGTTTGTGCCTCGGTGCTTTTATTCTTGCCTCTACAGGCTTGGTAGATGGAAAAAAAATTGCCACGCACTGGCTGGCCGAAAACCAGTTCCGCAGCATGTTTCCCCAGGTGCAATTGGTTACAGAAAAAATTATTACTGATGAGCAGGGAATTTACTCCAGCGGCGGCGCATTTTCTTATCTGAATTTGATTTTGTATTTGATCGAAAAATTTGCTGGTAAAGAAATGGCAATTTTATCGGCCAAAGTATTTGCTATCGAAATGGAGCGGCAAAACCAGTTGTCGTTTACCATTTTCCAGGGGCAGAAAGATCATGCAGATGAGCAGATAAAAAAGGCGCAGGAATTTATTGAGAAAAATTATAAAGACAAAATTTCGGTAGATAAGCTTGCTGAAATTGTAAGCATCAGCCGAAGGAATTTGGAGCGTAGGTTCAAAAAAGCAACAGCCAATACCGTTGCGGAATACGCACAACGCGTAAAGATAGAAGCTGCCAAAGCAAGCCTTGAAAATTCGCGCCAAAGCATAAATGAAGTAATGTACGATGTTGGTTATAACGATATTAAAGCCTTCCGCAGTACATTTAAAAAAGTAACCGGTTTATCGCCGATTGAATACAGGAATAAGTATAATCGAGATATGATTTTGGCGAATTAGTTTTCCTATATATAATCTTTTATAAAAATGGTTTAAGTAGTATAGTAAGCATAAAGCAGATGCGTTAATAGCTGCAAACCAAAATAAACAAAATTGTATGCATAGGTTATTTATTTTATCCGCAGCAATCATTTTATTTTTTACGCAATGCAGGAAAGATGACAGGCCGGATGGAGGATTATATAACACAAACTTTTATTCAGCGAGTAAAGGCGATGCCGGTACACTTTATTTGTTTATAGATAATCAGCCAAAAGGCGAGCTGCCTTATTTTAGCGAACAGCCGGCTTGTAACGATTCCACTGGCGATAAAACTAAGCCAATTTACTTGCAGTTGAAGTCGGGAGATTATAAGATTGAGGCAAAAGATGCTTCCGGGAATATCAAATCTTCAGGCGAAATTTTTATCAGCAAGAATAAAATGTCATCCTCTGGCGGAGTTGGCGGGCAGTTGATGAGCATGAAAGATGATTGCCTGGTTATAGGCCTTTCATACTAACAATTTATAAACCTGGCAGGCAGCTAAAATATGCAAGCCAGGTTTTTAATGCTTTTGTTTCAGTAAAATGCCTGCTTTTATTTCTGTATCAAGGTAATTTTCAACCGGTACAACCGGGCAGTTATATTTATCGCTGTAAGCGCAGTATGGGTTATATGCCATATTAAAGTCCAGCCAAAGTTTATCATCATTAGCAGGGATCCGTAGATCTAAATACCTGCCGCCTCCATACGTTTCATTGCCCGAAGTATGGTCTTTAAAGGGCACAAACAGGTAATTCTTATATTCTTCTTTTTCAAGTAAAGCTTTTCCCTGGTAAACGTTTAATGTATATTCTTTTGCATCCAGCATAAATGTCACTTCACCATATTTTCGGTAAAGCTTTGTTTTTCCCGAACTTGTTTTCAGTTCAAAAAATGGCTCATCTGGCGTTGTTTTTAATTTCGCTATAACCCTGTATTTTAAATTGATGGGATAGAAGTTATGCTTCCTGAATTTTTTGCGGCTTTTTTCATCCAATGGCGAGTGTTCGGGATGCTTATAGGCTGCATTCAGCTCCTGCCGGAAATTTTTTATTGCTGTAATCGCTGAATCGGAAGATGATTTCTGTGAGAATGTTTCGGAAGCAAACAAAATAAAGATTACCAATGCCGGGAGAACTTTTTTTATAAATATAGTTAACTTGATCTCGGGAGTTATTGAATTGATTATCATTTAATTATAAGCGAATACCCATATAGCGTTAAGCCAAAAAATGCTTTATGCAAATTAATGGGATTAAGGTTTATTTCATAAAATAAAGTTAGATGTGCCATATTTTGAAAATATGGCACATCTAAGCGCTGAAACTAATTTCTTGCTAACTCAGGGATGCACAAAATCTTCCGGTGGAATTCCCAATCTCACGTTAGTTAGCAAAAAATGCCCTTTTATTGCTATTTTATTCTAAGCAAATAGTTTATCACAAAGCAAAAGTTTTGGTAAAAGCATAAATTTACTTCACTTCTAAAAATAAATATAGCAAACCATAAATGTAATGCCTTTGTAATTTTGAGTAATAAATTACGATTTTTAACAAATTGCTGCAAATTTCCGAATAAATTCTCAGCTGCTCCTAAAGCTTGTAATTTTTTTTAATGGATTGAATATTAAGTTAATAAATTATATTAAAGCGTAAATATTTAAAATTTTATATACATTAAGGGCGGTTTTCTTACACTTTGCCAATATCGGGTAAACATGTAACTGCAAGCGCGAATTAATCGGGTTAATTTTGAATTAAGTGATTGTGGGGATAATAATGCTCCCGATAAGCTGCTTTTAATTTTAAATAATGAATTTTATGGCTACAGCATCTAAAAATTTTCCGCAGGATAAAGCTTACAGGCAGGAAGAAAAAACTTCACAGGCACTTGCTAAACTTGTATTTGATAACGAAACCTTAGAAATACTTTTTGCCAATACAGAAATTGCGCAGCTTTTAGGTTATACAACAAACGAACTTTTAAGACTTACGGTAAACGATATTATCGCTGATGAATTAGCTGTTGACACAAACAGTAATAAAGTTATTTTCCCAACGCATAAAGTTGTAAGGCAATTTATACATAAAGAAGGAAAAGTAATTCAGTGTGTTTCAGAAAACTGCGGTTTGGATTTTGACTCGAATACCATGATCGTTTATTCTGTAAAGGAACTCAAGGATAAAGGCACTTCATCTGCCGGTTCAGCACGCAGGAGCTACGAATTTAGCAGCGCAATACGCTCAAACATTGCAGGTTATAAACTGATATAAGTATTGAGACTAAGTAAATTGTATTAAGTACAGAAAAATACAGGAGCAAATTACAGCAAGTAAGCTTCTTGCAGTAATTCGGGTAAGGTAAATTGATTTAAAATTAATTCTTCCGCATACAACTATTAAAATTAAAATATTCCGGAAAGCTCTCTTTGCTGAAAAAGTGAAGAGAGCTTTTTCTATTTAAATGGTTCCGTAAATTAAAATCACATATAAGCATAAGCAGAAAAATACTTTGCTTACATGATTTCCTGAATGCTGAAAATATTATCCCTGAAAGTAAATTTATCGCCTGCCTTTTTACCTGCCATAGCTTTAAACATTGGCGACTGGCTGGATATGGCGATATAATTTTCACCGTTTAAACTTACCTGTCCCAAACTGGCCGAAACAAAAAATTTCTGGCTATCGGTTATTACAATAGCACCAAGCGCCGGCAAATCGGAAGTTTTTTCCGGATCTATTTTCTTTAAGATATTTAAAACCTGCGTACTTTCATCGAACTGCCTGGCGTACATATCCCGATCGATCTGCATTTGCTCGCGGAATGATTCATATTTATCGCCCATGGTTCCTTTTTCCTCGTTTGCGCTTTCCTGCGCCTGCAGCATGGCATTTCGAGATATTTCTATACGTTTTTCCTGGATATCTATACAAGCCTGCAGCAATTTTGTCTTCAGATGTTTTTTTTGAATTTCTTCGGGCATGGAAGCATTTTTTACAAAAGTAATATATGGAAACTATAGAAAATGTTGAATGCTGGATTTTGAATGGTGAATTATTTTAAATCATTGGTATAACTTATGAAATTCCCGATCTGAATAGTGCTCCAAACCCTGTAAGTAGGCATTCTGCTAAAATTGCCGTAATTTTGAAGTGATGCAGATAAAAACAGCCGAATATTCCGTCAGCTCACCAAACCTTGCCAGCTGCCCTAAGACAGATTTACCCGAATTTGCCTTTATTGGCCGTTCAAATGTTGGTAAATCTTCGCTTATAAATATGCTTACCGGCAAAAAAGGCCTGGCGCTTGTATCGGGCAAACCGGGTAAAACTCGTATCATCAATCATTTTTTAATTAACGATGAGTGGTACCTGGTAGATTTACCGGGCTACGGCTATGCGCATGTATCGCAACTACAGCGCGGCGAATGGCTTAAACATACCGAAGAATACCTGGCCAAAAGGCAGAATTTGCTAAATGTTTTTATGCTGGTTGACAGCCGTTTGGAGCCGCAGAAAAAAGACCTTGATTTTGCTAACTGGATGGGAAAGCACAACATCCCTTTCAGCATTGTATTTACGAAGGCCGATAAGCCGCGGACAACTGAGTTACAAAGCAATGTGGCAACATTTAAGCGAGCCATGAAAAAAGACTGGGCCCAGCTTCCGCCGATGTTCGTTACCTCATCAAACGATAAACGAGGGCGCGAGGAACTGCTGGCTTATATTTCGCACATTATGCAGGAAGTGAAAAAACCATAGCCGCAAAAACGCTTCAGCCACAACCCAAATTATTAAAAATACGTTTTACAACTTACAAAGCCTTAATTTTGCAGCGCTTTTAAGGCTAATTTCATATATAATAATCGCAAAAAATACTTCTACATATCATGACTACAGCACAGGCAGAGACGCATACTTCAGCATATTACATGGAGCTGGAAAACAAATACGGCGCACATAACTATAAACCGTTACCGGTTGTACTTGAGCGTGCCAGCGGTGTATTTATGTGGGATGTAGAAGGAAAACGTTATTATGATTTCCTGGCTGCGTACAGCGCTGCAAACCAGGGTCATTGCCATCCGCGGCTGGTAAAAGTAATGCAGGAGCAGGCCGAGAAGCTGACACTTACTTCCCGCGCATTTTACAATAATAAACTTGGCGAAGCGGAGAAATATCTTGCAGAAACTTTCGGCTACGATAAAGTGCTGATGATGAATGGCGGTGTGGAAGCCGTGGAAAGTGCTATAAAATTAGCGCGCCGCTGGGGATATGTTAAAAAGCAGATTCCTGAAAATGAAGCAATTGTGGTTGCAGTCGCCAATAATTTTCATGGACGTACACTGGCTGTCGTTTCATTTTCTACCGATCGTACGGCACGCACTAATTTTGGTCCGTTTATAAAAGGTACGTATCTTGTTCCGTTCAACGACCTGGAATCGTTAGATAAAGCACTCAGCAACCCGAATGTATGCGCATTTCTGGTTGAACCTATACAAGGCGAAGCGGGTGTTGTAGTGCCGGATGAAGGTTACCTGAAAGGCGCGCAGGAAATTTGCCGGAAACATAATGTGCTTTTTATTACTGATGAGATACAAAGCGGCCTGGCCAGAACCGGTAAAATGCTCGCGCAGCATTATGAAGAAGGCGTTCGTGCTGATATTCTTATTCTTGGTAAGGCGCTTAGTGGCGGTATGATGCCGGTTTCTGCCGTACTTGCCGATGATGAAGTTATGCTGACTATTAACCCGGGCGAACATGGTTCTACTTTTGGCGGAAACCCGCTTGCAGCAGCCATAACCATAGAATCTGTAAAAGTGCTGGATGATGAAAATCTTGCTGAGAACTCATTTCGTTTAGGTAAGATTTTCCGTGCGTATTTACGTGAGCTAAAAAACCCGCTGATACGTTTGGTGCGCGGTAAAGGCTTACTGAATGCCATACAGATACAGGACGATAAAAATGAGAACGCAGCGTATGAAATTTGCCTCGCAATGATGCGCAAAGGCTTATTGGCGAAACAAACGCACGGAAATGTAATTCGTTTTGCGCCGCCATTGTGCATTACCGAAGAACAGTTGATGGAATGTTGCGAAATAATTAAAGCTGCCCTGGAAGACTATACATCGCAAAGTAAGCCATAAAATATACAGTTTGTTTTAGCTGTTTAAACGTGAGCCGGAAATTAATTGCTTGTTTATCAACATTATATATTAATTTCCATATAAGCTAAAGCTAAAAAATGCTTTTATTTCCACTTTGGGTTTAAACTCACGGCAATTGTAGGGCAAAATAGCTTATTTCCGCCGCTCAAAATTCATTTGCCCTTTGCTTTAGAATTGGGCTGCCTTGTATTTTTTTTAATTCAATTCGTCAGCTCACTATGTTTAATGCATTTTTAGTTGAACCTGAATATGCTGAGAAAATCTTTTTTTCTCAGCAGGCAAATGAATGCAACCATAAGCAAAAGCAAAAAATGATTAAAGGTTGAAACATTGCAGTTTCCGGTATAAACAGAGCCAGAATAAACTTTCCAGTGCCATGGAAATATTTTAGGAAAAACCGGCAAATTTGTATTTAAAATTCCATTCATCATGGCCGGGCCAAGATCTATCAGGTCCGGTAAAATTCCCCCAAAAATAGCCAGGCCGGTTATCATGCGGAAGCCAGTTCGTGTAAGAAAAAGCAATGTACAGATTAAAATAAAACCGCAAACAATATCGGCTTTAGAATTTACCGGGTAGCAATGCGGAATATAATCTATCGCTCCATGTGAAATAATGCCGCCAGCGAATACAGAAAGCATGGTCCGCGAATTCTGAACCAGTGTGTTTCCAGGTTTTATCTTATCTGTATCGGTAAGCATTACTGCAACGCCAACTGCAGCGGTAATATGGAACAATACATTCATTTAAGCGACAAATAAACTAATATGCAATTTACCTGCTTTTCACATATAACAATACCCCAAAAAATACTTTATGGTTGCTGGTTAGGCTGCTGCCAGTTTCTTCTTCGTGGTGTTGAATTGTCTTCCTGCTGGTTCTGGTTTTGCGGCGGCGTGCCAAACCTGCGCAGGCTGTATGTTAAAGTTAGCATAAAAAACCGGTTCAGTACATTGTTTTCACTGTCCTCTATGTAAGTTTCGGTTACGTTGCGGTTAATACTGGTATTCTCGTTCAGCAGGTCGTAAACGCTAAGTTTGGCTTCCAGCGACTGGTTTTTCAGGAATTTGTATCCCAGGGAAGCATTCACCAGCAGAAAATCGTTATTTATATCTCTGGAGATGCCGCTGTAATTTGTATGGTTCACTGAGGTATTTATTACCAGCCCCTTATATGGAATCCAGTTTACGCGCGCCGAAGAATTCTGAAAAAAGTAGTTATTGTCCGCTTGCCGCTGTAAAGTATTTTCAACAATGCTGTAATTGGCCGAATAGGAGAGTGTAAAATCTATTTTCTCGCTGATGTTGCTGCTCAGCACGGCGCCCTGGCTGAAATTGTAATTGTTGGCGAAGTTCATCCGCTCGCTGATAAGCGCAGGCGTCTGGTTATAGTTAAATCCGCTGTTCAGGTTCAGATTACTTTTTAAGAAAGAAACGGGCAAACCATAGTTGAGAAATGTACGAATGCTCCAGTAGCCATCAAGATTCACAGGTTTAGATAGCTGGCTTCCGCGGGCAAGTATAATGGTTTCGCTGATCGCGGAATCGCGCCTTGCCAGGTAAGTGGAATTGCCGATAAAATCCTGCATATAGCTTCCCATTAAAAACCACATAAAGCTTGTGCCTTTCACCGTGTTTGATGATCCGTAGCGGCTGCTTAAAGTATGCGTATAACTTTGCCTGAGTTCCGGATTTCCTGTTCGCAGCAAAAGCGGGTTATTGTTGTCAATCACATGCTGAAGCTGGTTTATGCCCGGCGCATTGGTATTGGTGCGGTAATGCAGCCTGATGTTGCTGTTTTTGGTAAACCTGTAATGGTACATAGCGCTGGGCAGTAAGTTGGAGAAAGTTTTATCTACCGAAAAGATTACCGGGTAAAGCTGGTTTCCCTGTAGCCTGGCATGCTGGTAATTGAGCCCAATGTTATAATTGTATTTACCTTTATTTTTACGATAGCTTATACCGCCGCGATTGGTAAAGTAAGTGTTCTCGAAACGATTGCTTAAAGCTGAATCGAGCCCCGAATATTGCTGGTTAACGAAATCGAAATTAGTGGTTTGTCTGTTGGAGTGGCTTGCGGTATAAGACGGATTATAAGTGAACATCAGCTGGCTTGTGCTATCCAGCGGCTCGGTATAGCTTATGTTGGTGTTTAAATTGTTACTGCCGGAAATTGTGCTGATGTTCTGATCAATAAACAAGCTGTCGCTGAAAAGATTATACCAGTTGCGCGAGTTGAGGTGTGCACGCCCGCTGCGGGGATTATGTTCATGATCAACACCCAGGGAAAAAGTGCGGCCTGCTTTTTTGAATTTGTGCCTGTACAATATGCCATTATACAACCTGTAACCGAAATTACCCGCATTGTAGTCGCTTTGCGTTCGGCTTGTTTCAGCGTTTTCGTTGCTGATGTTCCTGCCAAGCAAATTTGTCCGCGTAAAATTATCGCTCAGGTTAATTCTTGGTGTCAGAATAAAGGAATTGGTGGAATCAATATTATATTCAATCCTGAGATTAAGCCTGTGGTTCATATTTTCGCTGCCGGCCTGGCTGTTCTCGTTGTACAGAAGGCCGCTATCCTGCGTGGTGATATATTGCCTGCGCAACAGGGTAAAATTAGTGTTATTGATATCGTTGAAGAAATAGCTGCCGCTTAGTGTTACTTTTTTGCCAAATGTATTGCTGTAGTTTATACCTAAGGAATTGGTTCGCGCTATGCCGTTTCTTTCGCCGGTGAGGAAATCTCCTAAACTTCCACCGCCCGAACCACGGTTTCCGCCGCCGCCAAAACCGCCTCTTCCACGGCCGCTGTTTCCGCCTCCCGATAGTCCTAAAAGATCATCGGCACTGAAATTCTGCTGGTTGATATTGTTGCTTAAGCCAAGTACCGAAATCCTCCTGTCGCCTTTAAAAAAGTTTACATTGCCGCCGGCCGTATAGCGGTTATCCGTTCCATAGCCAGCGTACATTCTGCCGAACTGGCCTTTGTTTTTGCCTGGTTTTGTAATAATATTAATGGTTTTGCTGGTGTTGCCATCATTAAAGCCGGTAAACTGCTGCTGGTCGCTTCCCCTGTCAAAAACCTGTATCTTATCAATAACTTCTGCAGGCATATTTTTGAGCGCGACATTTGGGTCATCGCCAAAAAATGGTTTGCCATCTACCAAAACCTGCTGCACATTTTCGCCTTGAACTTTCACCTGTCCGTTTTCTGTTGTTACGCCAGGCATTTTTTTTACAAGATCTTCTGCTGTTGCATCTGGGTTTGTTTTATAGGCGTTTGCATTGAATTGCGTTGTATCGCCAATTTGCTGAACAATAACCTGCCTGCCTTTAATAATCACATCTTTCATCATTACTGCATCAGGTATCATTGGTATTGTACCGATATTTAATGAATCTGAGCTTAATATGATCTGCCGGATATATTCCTTATAGCCGATATAGTTTGCGCGCAGGGTATAGTTTCCCTTTGGAATATTATAAATTTCGAACCTGCCGTCCAAATTGGTAACAGCACCGCGGCGTACAATTGTATCGTTCTGAGAAACAAGCTGTACGCTTACTCCTACAAGCGGTGCACGATCGCTTTCATCGGTAAAGGTTCCGGTAACTTTTATTTGTGCCTGGGCAGAAACAGAAGAAATCAGCAGAAGTAATATTATGTGAATAAACCTTGGCATAAAAAACAGTTGTGCAATATTACTAAGACTATAT
>DAIUCM010000136.1:0-11036 GCA_036846145.1 Bacteroidota bacterium | reverse complement strand
GTTTCCATGATGCTAAGATACAGCTTTTTTCGCTGTTATAAGTAGAACTTAGCCGCTTTATCTAATTCCTGGTGCGCTTTTACCAGTGCGGGCGGTATCGCTCGAAATCGCAAACCAGGATGTATCTCGGCAAATCGTATTCCTTCAAACCGGGAAAATAATTAACCGCCTGATTATAAGCCTTATCGAGGTCTTTTCCGCGGCTTTTCATTTCGATGAGGATAACGCCTTTCCATAACAAGTCAATAAAACCATCTTTATTTCCCTGCTTTTTACGCGTGTTTCAAAGCTTGCCTGCCGCCTGCATGTAAGCCAAATATGTGGAAGAAATCATCCAGGAACGATTTTGCTTACGCATCTTCGCTTGTTTCATTTTCCCACTCTTTAGAAATGGCAAATGCCCTTTCGCGTATCTCGTTCCAGCTTAAAGCCATTTTTTACAGTTGTAATATATACGAAGATAGTTTTTTGAATCAGGATTTATAACAATATAGAATGAATTAAGAATAAATAAATGCTGGTTTGTGTGCCACGAAACCAGTGATTAACGCTTTGAAGCTCCGTGACCTGCGGCTTACATAACACTTTTCTAATGCGCGAGATTCATACTAAAATTGTATTAAAAGTGAAGTCGGGAATAATTGAAGTGTAAATCAATTCGTTGCTAATAATCCATATAATATACTTACCAAAAATGCTTTAATGGAAAATATTTTTTCATGAAATTGCTGGCGTTGGGAAACGCGGTACTCATGCGCACACGTTGGAAACGCGCGCGAGCCGCTACGACTGAAAATCTGAAATGGTGATGTTTGTTTTGCATTTTATAACAAAAAGTAAATAACGCTCAGGCTATATTAAATAAATAAAAACAATCCGAAGGCAGCTCGCGCGGGTTTCAAAACGCGTGCGGATGTGTTCCGCGTCTTGGACGCTTGTAATAATTGTCAGAATCAAATCTAATTCACGAGCGCACGTTATTATAATGTTAGCAATAAAAAATACATCCCTGGTACAAAACCAAAAAATCCCGAACCAGCTGGTTCGGGATTTTTCCATATATACTATAGCTGAAAAATGCTTTAATTATATTTCGTGGTGAAGGCTTTCCTCCAGGTAAGGATGGTTAACCGGGGCAAGATTAGCTTTAGATAATTTGGTGCCAACAATGAAAGCGAAAATACCGCCAAACAGCATAAAGAACCCAATTTCATAAAAACCGAAACCTGCCTGGTGCGCCTGCGCTGCCGAGCCAGGCATAATTGCGAGGTACCAGTCGATAAAACGGCCGCAAAGTAAAACCACGGCAACACCTAACAAGTAATTACGTGTACGTTTTGAGTTCCTCATCATCAGGGCAAAAAATGGGAATATGAAATTTATGGTGAGGTTCAGGAAGAAAAGGTATTTCCAGTCGCCTTGTAAGCGGCGCAGGTAATATGGCGTTTCTTCAGGCAGGTTGGCATACCATATCAGCAGAAATTGCGAAACCCATGTATAGGTCCAGAAAATACTGATACCGAACATAAATTTACCCAGATCATGCACGTGGCTGTCATTTATATACTGCATGTATCCTGCACGCTGAAGCAAGATTACTGTTATAGTAATAATTGTAATAGTAGTTACAAAAGCGCCTGCAAAAATATTAACGCTATAAATAGTACTGTACCAGTGTGGCTCAATTGACATTAGCCAGTCCCAGCCTGCAAAGCTGAAGCTTAATGCGAAAACAGCAATAAATACTGCAGATGCTTTTATAGAATTATTATGGTTTCTAAGGCCGCCTTCCACATCTTCCTTCAGAGAAAAACGACGGAAAAGCGTGCGAAATAAAATCCATAATACAAAGAACAATACCATTCGTATAAGGAAAAAGGTAAAATTCAAATAGCCTCTTTTGCCTTCAAGTACGGTATCTTTAACTTTTTCGCCATGGTGATGCAGGTAACCGTCAGCATCAAGGTGCAGCCACTCATAAATTGCGTACAAGCCGTTATGATGGTCAATAAAGGAAACAACAATCATTATTAACATGGCCGCAGCGCCAATAGGCAGGTAGCCGGAAATAGCTTCAGGAATACGCTTTAAAGCGGCAGACCAGCCTGCATTCGCAATGTAGTTGATAGCAATCCACGCTACAGCTGTAACACTTACTGCCGTAAAGTAAAAATTGCTTAATAAAAAGTTAGCCCAGAACCGTACATTCTGTCCACTATGATAAAATAAACCGATAATTACCAGAATTAAACCTATTGCACTAATTGCAAGAGCAGTAGTTCTGGCTTTATTGGAAAATACAAATTTCTCTGTCATTGCTCAGCGTTTATGATTTTGTAGCGCCTTGTGCGGGCTGTGTTGTTGAGTTCTGTTGTGTTGAATCTGTTGTAGAGTTTGTTGCCGGTGCCGTTGCCGTTGCTGCCGGGCTTGCCTGCGTAACGGTTTTCAGGTAGCTGATTATCATCCAGCGTTGATCCGGGCTAATCAGCGGGCCATGCGGACCCATCAGGTTTCGGCCATAAGTTATACTATGAAACATTCTTCCATCGTTCAGAGTCCTGAGAAGGCTGGTACGTTCAAAATCCCATGTTGGCGGCGGGTACTTTCCTGCTGCTACAATTGATCCTTTAGGCGAATTTTCCATACCGTGGCACTGCCAGCAGTAAATTTCATATATGCGCTTTCCTTCTGCAATGGTTTTTGCATCCGATGGTAACGGGTTCTTAACTTCAGCACCGGCACGCTCATAACCTTCGGGCGTATTAGGGTAAGGGTAATAATAACCCATTTTACCGCGCGCAATTGTACCCTTTGCAGGGTAACGCATGTTCATTGAATCGGGATTCAATGAATTGAAATTAGGATCGATGGTACGAATATCTTCCTCTTCGAACTGCGAGAACGGCTCGTAAGGTACTGAATGATACATATCCCCTTCCGGCGCATATTCATAACCCGGATGGTTGGGATCGTAAGCGCCTTCCATACTCCTGTCATGACTGCAGGAAGCAAGTCCGAACAAGGCAAGCGATACGGTAAATGCAAATATGTTTGTCTTCTTCATTTTATTTTGTAAGCTTTAGAGGCAGTGGACCAGGGAAATTATGAGAGATGTACTGATCATCACGTAATTCGGAAACACCGTTTTCCTGCATTAAAGTACGTATTTCATTACCGCGGCCTGCTTCATCAAAAATTACCACGAACCTGTCGTCGGTGGCGCGTTTGTCATAAATAATAGGCTGTACACCAGGGAACATACCGCTTATCCAGAAGAATGTAAAGGTCATGCCAAGTGATGCAATAAGTACAGTAAGCTCGAATAGTACCGGAATAAAAGATGTAAGCGGCCAAACCGGCTTGCCACCGATATTATTCGGGTAGTCTATCGTCATTGAGTATGTCTGTAAGGTCATTGACAATAAAAACCCAATTGCGCCGAAGGTAAATGCTGCAACACCAAGGTTTGAACGTTTTATGCCAAGTATTTTCTCAATGCCGTGCACCGGGAATGGTGTAAAACAGTCGAGTATTTTGAATCCGGCAGCTCTTGCTTTTTTTAGCGCTTCCAGCAGTATTTCATCATCTTCAAAAACCGCTACAATGCAATTCGTTTTAGTAATTTTAATCATATCTGCAATACAGTTCTATGCGTTCAAATTCAAAATAATATTATTGGTGTTCTCCTCCGCCTTGTGCCATAGGATCGGTAGTGTTTAAATGGCTGTTGTCATGTGCATGGTGTGCGTGCGGGTTCGCCATGGCTATTGCCCAGCCTTTGTCTGTATCATATTCCTGCTCGGTAATAAATGCTTCAGCAGGCTTACCTGCCCGGGTAATCTTAAATATACTTTTAACCTCGGCAATTGCAATTACAGGCAGGTATTTGGCAAATAATAAGAAACAGGTAAAGAATAAGCCAAACGTACCTACAAATATCATAACCTCTACCCATGTTGGCGTGTACATTGCCCAGGATGATGGAAGGAAATCGCGGTGAAGCGAAGTAACAATAATTACAAAACGCTCAAACCACATACCTATATTTACAAATATAGAAATGATGAATATAGCTACAGGGCTTCTGCGGATCTTACGGCTCCAGAACAGCTGTGGTGTAACAACGTTACAGGTAATCATGATCCAGTAGCTCCACCAGTATGGTCCGAATGCACGGTTAATGAAGATAAACTGCTCATAAGAATATTGAGAATACCAGGCCATGAAGAACTCGGTAGCATAAGCCAAACCTACTAATGATCCTGTTAATACAATTACTTTTGCCATCGCCTCCAGGTGACCAATTGTGATGTATTTTTCAAGCTTCATTACAACGCGTGCCACAATTAAAAGCGTATGCACCATTGCAAAACCTGAGAATATCGCACCTGCTACGAAGTAAGGAGGGAAAATGGTTGTATGCCAGCCCGGTAATACAGAAGTTGCAAAGTCGAAAGATACGATTGTGTGTACAGATAGTACGAGCGGTGTAGAAACACCTGCAAGTATCAGTGAAACCAATTCGAAACGGTTCCAGTGGCGTACAGAACCTGTCCAGCCAAAGCTGAAGAAGTTTAATACTTCCCTGCGAAGTTTTGTTGTTGCCCTGTCACGTAAAGTTGCCAGATCCGGAACAAGACCAGTGTACCAGAAAACAATGGATACGGTAAGATAAGTGGAGATCGCAAATACGTCCCAAAGTAATGCTGAGTTAAAGTTTGGCCAAAGTGTACCTAAGTCATTCGGTAAAGGTAAGTTCCAGCCACCGTTCCATGGGCGACCCATGTGTATGATCGGGAACAAACCAGCGCAGAATACCGCGAAGATCGTCATCGCTTCCGCTGAGCGGTTAATGGATGTTCTCCATTGCTGGCGGAAAATGAGGAGAATAGCTGAAATAAGTGTACCTGCGTGACCAATACCTACCCAGAATACGAAGTTGGTAATATCAAATGCCCAGCCAATTGTTTTATTCAGGCCCCAGGTACCGATACCCGTCATTAAGGTATATGTAATAGTTGCGAAACCAATAATAAGTACAATAACTGACAGTGTAAAGCCCAGGTACCAGTATTTGGTAGGTGCAGCTTCCGCTGGTGAACAAATATCTTCCGTTATGGTGTGGTAATCGGTTTGGCCAACCACTAACGGTTCTCTGAGAGGGGATTCGTGCATCTTTAGGCGTCTTTAAAGAATTTCTATATATGCTTTATTGAAAAAATACTTTTATTTATGAAACCTGTTCAACATCGCTGCGTACTACGCTCATGTAGCTAACGTTCGGTCTTGTGTTAAGCTCGGTGAGGATGTTGTATGTACGCTTGTTGCCCATTAATTTGCTTACTGCACTTTCCGGATCATTCATATCGCCGAAAACTATTGCATTGGCAGGGCAGGTTTGCTGGCATGCGGTTTTAATATCGCCATCACGTAACTGACGTTGCTCTTTTTTTGCATCCAGCTTACCCATTTGTACGCGCTGTACGCAGAAAGTACATTTCTCCATTACACCACGCATACGTACGGTTACATCAGGGTTCAGCACCATACGGCCAAGGTTATTGTTCATATTGTAGTTGAACTCATCATTCATAGCGTAATTGAACCAGTTGAATCGGCGAACTTTATACGGGCAGTTGTTTGCGCAGTAACGTGTTCCGACACAACGGTTATAAGCCATCTGGTTTATACCTTCAGAGCTGTGTGTTGTTGCTGCAACAGGGCATACAGTTTCGCAAGGCGCGTTGTTGCAATGCTGGCAAAGCATAGGCTGGAAAACAACTTTTATGTTTTCGTAATCTATACCTGTTTTGCTGCTGTCTTTCTCTTCAGCGAGCGCATCTATTTTGCGGTAGCCATTGTGGTATTCGCCTGTTGTATCGGCAATAGCATAATATCTGTCAATACGCAGCCAGTGCATTTCTCTTCTGCGGCGAACTTCATCTTTACCTACAACCGGTACGTTGTTTTCTGCGTTACAGCTTACAACGCATGCGTTACATCCTGTACAGGCGCTAAGGTCAATTGCCATACCCCAGTGGTGACCCGGGTAACGGTAATCTTTCCACATAGAGATCAGGTGAGCGCCATGCTTAGCATCCGGATGCGGATCGCCGGTATTACCTTTAGTATAGGCAGAAATTGTGGTTTCGCGTACAAGGTCGCGGCCTTCAATATGATGGTGCGTTTGAGTTAGCGCCAGTGGATATGTACCTTTTTTACCAGATACTTCTACTTTCTGGCCGCCATATATAATGGTATCGCCTGAAATTGTTGCGAATGGATAAGCATTGCCTCCACCTACTGTAGCCAATACTTTTCCTGCGCTTTCGCTTATTTTACGGCCATAGCCATATGCAATGCCTACAGTGTTATAGCGCTGGCCAGGCTGGCGCAGCACTGGCAGGCTAACTGTAAAGCCGTTCGCAGATATATCAATTACATCTTCGTCATTTAAGCCTTTTTCATCTGCCCATTTTGGCGATACACAAGCGTAGTTATCCCAGCTTACTTTCGAAATTGGGTCAGGAAGCTCCTGTAACCATGGGTTATTTGCCTCTTTACCATCGCGGATGGCAACTTTTTCGTAGAGTACAACTTCCATGTCGTTCTCATTACCACCGCTGCTAGCGCGGCCGGCTGCTTCGGCAATATTCAGGGAGAATGAACCTCCTGTTGGTGTACCGTTTGGCGTTCCTATAAAGCCATCGTGCAGGCTTTTCGCCCAGAATTCTTCGAAATTACCGCTGCCAAACTTAGGGAAAACATTTGTTCTCCAGTAATTGCGTAAATATTCATGCTCATCCATTGGCGCGCCAATCCATGCTGACAAACTTTCCTGGAAACCGCGCGTCTGGAAAATAGGCGTAATTGTTGGCTGCGTTAATGAATAATATCCTTCTTTAGGCATTGCATCTTTCCACGATTCGAGGAAATGATGTTGTGGCGCTACAAACTGTACGTTTTCTGCGGTTTCGTTCATCCTGTCTGCCAGTGAAACCGATAACTTGGTTTTTTTCAGGCCTTCATTGAAAGCATTTGCTACAGGATAGGTATATGAAGGATTTACATCTGTACCGATGATGATCGCATCAACACGGCCTGCATTCATTTCATTAACCAGGGCGATCATAGCCTTATCGTTACCTGTACGCTGGTAAGATACTGAGCCCATATCTATAGTGCTGCCATAATTGCCAAGCATGTTATTGATAGAAGCTACAAGCAGCTGGTGATCTATATTGTTGGAATCTGTAATTACAATTCCTTTTCCTCTGTTTTTCCAAAGTACATCTGCCGTACGCTTAATAGAGTTACCCATCAGTTCTAACGATGAGTTACCTGCCGCTGATGCTCCTGCCATACCCGCAATATAATTATGCAAGCGAACAAGCGCCTGCCCGTATTGCGATGGCTTAAGTACTACGCGCATATCTGCATTTGAGCCGGAAAGCGATAAAGTGCTTTCGAACTGTATATGGTGCAGTATAGATGTCTTGCCTTCAGGCCTGCGTGCAGCTGCATACTGTTTGGTGTATTCAACCGGCGAAACCCAGGTACCCAGGAAATCAGCGCCAAAGCTAACAATTGCTTTTGCTTCTTCGATCCTGTAATTTGGTACTGCAAATTTTCCGAAAGCCTGGCGGTGCGCTTCTAACAATGCGTACGAAGAAACTGCCTCATAAGAAATATGCTGGGCTGTTGGGAATTTCGCCATAAATTCGCGAATTACGTTCAGCTCAGTTGGGCTGTTAATGGTTCCTGTTAAGATTCGGATATTACCACCGGCAGCAGCTATACTGTTAAGTTGTGCAATCACCTGCTTATCGAGTTCTTCCCAGCTTGTTTTTTGCTTGTTGGCCATTGGCTGGGCTAACCTGCCCTGGTCATAAAGGCTTAATACCGTTCCCTGGCCTACAGCACAAACACCGCCGCGAGAGAAAGGTGAATCGCTGTTGCCTTCTATTTTAATTGGGCGTCCTTCGCGAGTTTTAACTAAAAGCGCGCAGCGAGACTCGCAACCGTAGCAGGTTGAAGCGTAATAATTAGCAATGCCAGGTTCAATTTCCTCTGGTTTAAGAACATATGGAACTGCTTTTTTAAGTGGTGTTTTATGGCAAGCCGCAAGGGTAGCAGCGCTTATGCTGAAACCCATAAACTTAAGGAAGTCTCTTCTGCTGGAGCTGAGGTTCATCTCATTCTCTGTGAGCACCTCGTTCAATGGCAGCTTTTCAATGAATTCGTTATGTCTTTGTTTTTCAAAAGATTCTTCACGGTTCAGCTCGTCCAGTCCCTTCCAGTATTGCGTTTTATTGTTTTCCATTCGATGAGCCTAATTTATATTTAAGCGTATATATGGTTATTCTAAAAAATGCTTTGATTATGATATTGAATTAGTAGTGGCATTTTGAGCATTCTATTCCGCCCAATTGCGCTACTGTATATTTCTTATGCTTCTTTACGAAATCGTATGTGCCTGCATAATACGGGTTTTCTGAATCTACATTTGTTTCGCGGTGGCAGTTAACACACCAGCCCATTTCTAAAGTAGATACCTGGCGAACGCGCTCCATTTCCTGTACCGGGCCATGGCATTGCTGGCAGGCAATTTTACCGGCTGTTACGTGCTGCGAGTGGTTGAAATAAACATGGTCCGGCAGGTTATGGATACGGATCCATTTAACCGGCTTTTTGCTGTTATAATGCGCAACCAATTTGTTGATCTCTTCTTTACCATGTAATGGGCCTTCCTTAACATAGTTATGGCAGTTCATACAGGTGCTTAGCGATGGAATGGAGGCGCTTTTAGATTTTTCTACGCTGGAGTGGCAGTACTGGCACTGTATGCCATATTCGCCTGCATGCAGCTTGTGGTTGAATTTAATAGGCTGCTCTGGAGCATAGTTTATCTGCGTGCCAAGATCCTGCGCCCTGTCATATAAATTAACGCAAATTAAAAGTGTAATTATTGCGCCAATGGTTAACAATACAATGGTTGGATTTGCGTATTGGCGGAAGAACGCCCAGTTTCTCTGGAACCAGGTAGGCTCTGTACGTACCGTAGTTTCTTCCTTGGTTACGCCCATACGGTTAAGCTGGTTGCGAACGCGCCATAAAGTATAAGCAATTACTGCAAGCAAAATAAACAGCGATATTAACAATACAGCAGTAACACCGTATGATAAACCGAACAGGCCGCTGCTTACCGGCAGGTTTGTTCCGGAGCTGCCCGCTGAAACCGCTGCGCCTGCGCCGCCTCCGGCATTTTGTCCGCCATCGGCTTTAGCGCCGGCATCTGCATAAGCAAGTACATCTGCAATCTGCGAATCAGTTAAATCCTGCGGAGGCATCAGTACATTGAATTTAGCGTACAGTTGCTTTGCGTATGCATCGCCGCTTTGTATTACTGCCTGCGAATTCTTAACAAAAGCCGCCAGCTTATTCTGATCCTTCCAGCGCGATTTTACTCCTGTAAGATCAGGGCCGATTAATGTTTCGCCAACTTTGTGGCAGGCCGTACAGTTGGTTTCAAAAATTTGTTTTCCGGCGGCCATATCCTGCGCCGAAAGATTATTGCCAGCAAATAATGTGGAAAAAAAGGCAATTAGAAAATAAAAAAGATACTTCCTGGGGTTAAAAAACATATATCTTCTCATTAGAGACACAAATGGTGTGTATTAGCTTCGTGAAACAGCGGCAAATTTATAAGATAATTCGGTACAAAAGTTGCAAATTATGCCCTTTTTTTAATTTAGATTTTTTCTAAATAAGCGCTGTATTTCATTGTGCAAACTTACATTTTATTTTCTGAAAAATACTTATGCTACTGCTCTTAAAACCTTGTTTAATGGGCTAAAATGCTGGTTTTTATATAGAAAATGCCTGCTATTTTTTTGCATCGGTACTGCCTAAATGCACCAGCGCGTCGCCTGCGTTTACAATGGGCGCGTGGTTTAAACCTATTACAAATGCATTCTGGTTGGCATAAATAGCTACTTCTTTTTCAACATACGGATCGGATAAGGTACCTAAAAGCTGACCGTTTTCTACATAAGCCCCTTCAATTACTTCAGCATTGAACAGCCCTGCTTCTTCCGCACGCAGCCAGCTTGTTTTATGCAGCTGCAATACTTCTTCATGCTGTGGCGAAACAATGGCTCTTGGTGTCATTTTCAATGCTTTCATTAACCTCAAGGTGCCTTTTATGCCTTCTTCAATGGCATGCGTATCAAAACGGAGCGACTGGCCGGCTTCATAAACAATTATGGGTTTGCCCTGTTGCTTGGCCTCATTCCTTAATGATGCCGGTATTAATGGTGAGTTGATGATAAATGGAGGCGCGAACTGGTAAGCGAGCTGCAGGCTTGTCTCATCTGTAAAATCGCAACGTATCTGCGGATAATTACTGCGGTTGCTGCCGCCGGTATGGAAATCCAGGCCATAATCTATTATAGGAAGTATGTGCTTTTGTATATTATAGGCCATACGGCTGGCTAAAGAGCCATTTTTGGTACCGGGAAAGCTCCTGTTTGCGTCTTTGCCGTCGGGCAGGTCGCGCGCAAAATTCAGAAATCCGTAGATGTTGAGAATAGGGATGGCAATTACTGTTCCGGCATCGGGCATCAGTAAATTGTTTTTCATTAAGCGCCTGATGATCTCAACGCCATTAACTTCATCGCCATGTAAACCGCCGGTGAGCAGAAGTACAGGTCCCGGCTTTTTACCTCTGTAAACAAAAACATGTATATTTATAACCGTACCGGTTGGCAGCTTGGCAATATGCAGATCGAACTGTTTGGTTTTGCCCGGCTTTACATCCCGTACAAGGTGCGTATCTTCGTTAAGCATTTTTCGGCATTTGTTTATATGGAATAAAGGCCGAAATTACTTCTATTTTTCCTGATAATTGAAAAACGTAATCAACACATCAGCAATTACGCATATATACAAATGCTAAAAAATACTTCCGCATAGTAATTATTTTTTTAAAATTCAGGGCTGTATAAACAGCCCTAAATTTATTTAATAGTTTATAG
>DAIUCM010000135.1:0-11041 GCA_036846145.1 Bacteroidota bacterium | reverse complement strand
TTTTTAATTAGAGTTCTGTGAGCCACAGACCTCGGAGCGCTGATTTTAGAATACCACTAAAATTCAGATTCACTTTACAATTCTAAGATAATAAAATTCTAAACCATTAAATTTTCTGCCGGAGCTCACAGGGCTGTGGCTCACCGCCCTGAAGCTAAGGGAAATTTCCTTAACAAAACCACATTCAATCGCAGGCTCACCGGCAGCTTTGGTCTGCTCTTAGGCTTTTACAAAGCTAAAAATTCTACGGCCTTTGATGTAGTTATTGGCACAGGTGCAATAAACGCCTAATTTTTAATATATTTTTCATCTTATTTAATTGAGAATCGAGCTTTTATAATATTTTAAGCTACTTTTGTTACAATTACGCTAATTTCTTTTCAATGAAAATTCAAACTCCAATACTTCGTAATATCCTGCCTGGGTTATTCATTATTTTCTCCTGTTTTTATAGCCAGAAAGCTTTTTCACAAAGCTGCAACTTTAGTTTCAAAGCAACTTTTGAAGACACAGTGAGCTGGAGCGATGCAAAAAAAGGCCTGATTTTCACAATGAAGGAAATTCCAAGCTCATCTTACTGGGAATGGAGTTTTGGCGATAAAGCATCCGCCCATTTAAATACAAGTCCATTCGCATGGTCCGCATACCATCAGTTTGTTGGAGGGCCAGGAATATACAAAGTAACTTTCAAGGTAATTACGCCAGGTTGCGGCCAAAGAGATACATGCTTTAACTTATATATTTACGGCCCAATGGCCCGGATTAACCTGCCGGAAGAACAATACAGAAATAACTATGTGCCCGCCCGGCTGATGCCTCTGTCAGCGTTTACCAGTTTAAATTCATCTGACGTTTGTACTTCGCAATCAACGCTGACTTATTCTGTTTTTACCGGCAAAACCACAAAAAGCTACAAAGTTTATAGTTATTGTAATGCAACTGCCATAAGCGGTTCTGCAGAATTTGATACTGTAGAAATATGCGGTGGAAATGAATACAGGCTGCGAAAGATAAAATACACGCCAACAGACAGTACTACCATTACCAGAACCGATTCCACAGAGGTAGAAATGGTTTATACCAAAGGAAGTGCAATTCCAGCAGTTGCGTATTATCCTTCATCAGGCAGGTCAAATGTTCTTCGTACCGAACCAGATGGGCTTTTAAGGTATGATAAGCCAATAAACATGCATGATTCCGACCTGTATAACTGCTCCGGAAATAATTATGTAAAATTCACCAACCACTCCATTAAATACAGGCTGAATGATGCCGCTGACAATAAATTCCCGTACCTGAGCCCAGATACCTGCAAGCATAAAAATTACCCGTATGCGAGCGATAGCATGGAGTATTTCTGGCGGTTTAATGATAACTCAATGCCATGTACGTCAACAGTTAGCAATCCAAACCCAAACTGCCTTTATTCAACCGAAGTTGCGCCATACCACCTTTTCTCGGGCACTAACAGTAATGGTTGCCATGCGGTAGAACTTGAGGTAACTGATACCTGGACAGATAAAAATGGCAAACAAAGAACATCTACAGATAAAACTACCATAACATTAAAAACCGGCGCTCCTGTAGCTGGCTGGGACAAAAGCCTTTATCCCACAATGAATTATGAATACCAGCAGCAGAACTGGGGTGCAGATAAAATGGGCTTTAAACTGAATGGCCCATCTGCCTGCTCGGGCTTTGGCCACATTTTTACATTCGACTTTACGGGCGTAATGCCAGGCTGTGCTCCGCAAGATTACTGGCTGGTGCTGGATTCAGCGGCTGCGGTAAAAACAGTATGTACGGTAAACGGAAAAACAATATATGATTATGGTTTCTTAGGCGCTGTAAATAGTAGCGGCTACCCAATTGGCGGGCCTAAATCTCAATGGGCGGCAATGCCATGGCAGGGAAGGTACTGGTATGCACTTGGAGATACAGGCTACAAAACAATTGGCCTGGTATTAAAAAATGGCGATTGTTACGATACCGCCTGGTACCATAATTACATCCGGGTAAACAGCTCTTTTCCTGAGTTCTGCCTGTATGATTCTAAAAGTAAAAATTTAATAAGCTGCTCTAACGATCTTATCAAAAATCTTTGTCCCGATAGTTTAGGCCACAAACCTACTTTTATAGATATAGTACCCAAACACAGGAAAGTAAAAGATTATATGGGAGGAATAGCTTATAATATAGAGCGATTTGAAGTTCCTTCCGGCGATGATTATTACACAAGACCAATATGGCCGGCAGAAGTATCACTTGAGCCAACGGAAGTAAATTATACAGATTCTGTAACAAGAGATGATTACGCCAAAGGCAACGACACTATAAAAACCAAGCTTCCGTTTCCTGGAATTTACAGGGTGTCTTCCCTTTCTGACAATGATGCCTGCTTCGGAGCAGAATCTTTATATCTTATCAATGGCCATTATGCAAAGTTCTGGGCCAATGATTCAGTAATTTGTGTAGGCGATACGGTGCACTTCAGCCAGAAAACAAGATACTGGACAACCAACTGCCGTGCAACTATTGGAACCCTCCCACCGCCCGCCTGCTTGTGGGAAGAATTAAATCCATGGGATAATGATCCTGTTTCAACCAGGAAATCTTTAGGCTGGGATCCTACAAAAAATGCATCTTTCATACAGGAATCGAAACCCGAATGGAACTATGGCGATGGTACTACATCGAACAGTAATATACCAGGAAATGCAGATAAAAGCAGGCCTTACCACATTTATACAAAGCCGGGAGTTTATACCGTGACCATGATCACACAGGACTCTGCCAATTGTAAAATTGCAACGGTTCGTAAAAATTTTATAAAAGTAATTGAAGTAAAACCCGGTTTTTCAGTAACTAATCAAAAGGATACCCAATCTTATTGCGGAACATTACCGGTTTTAAAAGATACAAGCAAGTTGGTTCTGAGCCCGTACAGCACAGGGAAATACGCCAGATATGTAGAACTGAGAAAAAGACGCGATCCGCTTACAGGAGTTTCACGCCTACAGATGGACACCATAACAGTAGATTCATTGATTAGCAGCCAATGGCAGATAGGCAATACTACTTTTACTACTGAATATGGCAAAAATGTATTTCCCCCAATTACAGAGGCAGGTACTTTTGATGTAAAACTAACAAGCAAATCAGGGCACTGCGAGGCCGAAATTGAGAAAAAAGGTGTCATAACTATTCCGGAAATTAAAGAGATTTTTCAACCGGCTGATAGTGTTGGCTGCGCTCCGTTTACAGTAACCATTAAGCTGAACAAAAGCTACTCACCTGCACACAGTTATATATGGCACAAAGGCGATGGCAATACTCAGACCACGCAGGCCGGTGACACAACAGTTACATTAACATATAATACGCCCGGCAAATATGCTTTAACGGTAACCGTTATAGATACAGTAGCTAATAACCAGGGCTTTGACACCTGCCGTATAACTTATCCGGATACCATTGCCAACCCGTTTTTACCTCGCTACCACATTACAGTATTAAATACTGCCGGTAAGCCCCAGATAATGCTGGCAGGAACCGACAGCATTTACAGCTCAATGAAAGGAGATGAATATGTATGGCTGAAGGATGGCGTTATTTTACCTGGTAATGCTATTGGAATTCGTGTATCACAAAAAGGAGATTACAAGCTTGTTGTTAAATTATATAACTGTATTTCAGATACTTCCGACGTTTACAGGCACGACCCTAACAGTATTAATTTTTTAAATTGGCAGGAAAGCGGTATTAATATTTATCCGAATCCCACAACCGGTACTTTAATTCTTGCAAATGAAAACGCTGAAATTACATCATATGAGCTTGTAAGTGCCACCGGCCAAAAAATGCTGATCCATAACCAAAAACTTCCTGTTGGTAAATATACTTTACAATTAGCGCCGTATGCGAAAGGTATTTACTTTCTCAATATTACTACAAAAACAAAAGTGCTGCATCATCGCATCATATTGCAGTAAAATAAAATAAAGTATATAAAGAATTTAGTTTAAGGGCACTTCTAAAAACTTAATATCAAGGCAATCAGAAAATCTAAAACCGGAGTTTACTTTGTAAATGAAGATTTTAAATTTGATAGCACAACGCAGAGATTAAGTTTTTAGAAGTGTCCTTAAACGAAATTACAAAACAGTATTCAACACAAGCAGCTTATTTACAACCATGTTTTTCTGTATTATTTCAGTACCCAAAACACAGTATTTTTGTCCCAGTACTAATTTCCATATATCTATACCGCTAAAAATGCTTCTATGTTATAGATTCAGCATAATTTGATGTCCATATTATGTTTAAAAAAATTATTTTTTACCTACACAAAAAATGAATACATAAATAATATTAGATTTGGGCCGCATAAGCTAAACAACTTTAAAAAAGCCAGTTATGCGCACAAGAGGCAAGCGGCACAGAGCGCTTTATATAAACAAACTATTTACCCTGTGGCTAGTTGCACTAAGTTGCGGAAAAGCGTTTAGCCAAACCGTAGCCAGTGATTCAACCAGCAGGAAACAGAATACCGCCAGCACCGAAGAAACTAAAGCTGCGTACCAGAAGATCCTCAGGCAGAAAGATAATATTACTTCGTCGGTAAGCATAAATTATATATCTCCGCTTTTTATAAAAGAAGCTAACCGCAACGGCGCCTGGACCAATGTTACTTACCAGAACCAGTGGTTTGAAATGGGTTATAACTTTGGTAAGTTCACAGGCGTTTCAGATTCGGATAAAATAAATGCAGGCGAATTTCAGATTGGCACTTATTTACCATTAAAAAGGCTTGCCGTAGGCCGGAGATTATACGATATAAAAGGAATGCTTCTTGTTCCTGGCGTTTCAGCAGCTTACACACATTTTACTGCAGGAAATTTTAATACCGGCGGTATAAAGTTATCGCCCGGCTTATCACTACAAATACCATTTGTTGCTTTAGATATTAAGATGAATGCGCATTATCGTTTCAAAGAAAGTGCGTTTACAAACCAGCTGAGCTTTTACCCGGAAGTAGGTTTACGGATAGATGGATTATATAATTTGCTGGACCCCGGGCGTGTTTACGTAGGGCATGCAGAGGGAACACAAATTTCCAGAAGTACATCTTACAGAACAACTTACCAGCGTGAGGGCGATTTTGTAGTTACTACAACCTATCGTACCGAAACGACAACCATTACACCATATAGTTTCGACAGATATATAAAAAGTATTGGTCCTTTTACAGCTATTGGGCCGAGATATAGTTTCAGCACAGGAAATTACGCCGGCAAAACTTCTACCATTGGCCTGGGGTATTATTTGCGTACCGGCATTTTAAGCAGCGATCTTTTTATTGATTATGGCAAGATTGGGTTTGCTTCCAGCGATCTGGAACCGAGAACTATTTATGCACCGGAACCTAAAGTATCAAAGTTTAATAAAAACGACACGCGCATGACCGGTACATACAGCTCTGCCAGGATACAGGGCAGAATTGGTGTGGACCTGATAGAATTATACGCATCGGCCTATGGCGTAGAAGCAGATCGTACGCAAGTAAAATTTACCAGGATAATTGGCGGTGCCGGGCTTGGTTATGCCAGTATTTCAGCACCGGAATACGACTCGCCAAATGGCCTGCAGATAGCTGATAGTATTTTTAACAACGATTATACTTTGCTTACCAATAGCCGCAACCATGCGAAATTTGGCAGCAATTCGCCATTTATTTCACTGTATTTAAGCCTGGAAGCAGGCAGTATAATGGTAAATTTCGAAAAGAACTTCTACCCAAATGCTTTTCTTGCCAATGTAAATACAATTACAGTTGCTTACCTTTTCCCTTATAACCGGATGAAGAAAAAATACATGGCTTTGCGCAGCTATAAAAAATACCTGAAACAGCATTAGCACCATGAAGCAAAGTATTTTTTTGATAGTTTATATATGCGCTTTCCTGCATGGGTTCACCGTTTTTGCCCAAGATCGCAAAATACGCACAGGCTCCCCTATTTTGCTGGCAGCCAATATTTTCCAGGAAGCGGAAATGCTATCGCCCGGTTTTCCCTATGGCGCAACTGCAAACGTAAAGCTCAGCAGGCTTTTTCTGCAGGCCGGTTATCGTTTCAATCCTTCTAAAATAAGTGCATTCCAGGTTCTGCCATCGGCTGAGTCTTATAGCGGCAGAGTTGGCTTTATGGGTGGCGTAAGATTAAATGATGATATCAACTTTTTTGGAATTTCTGCAGGCTATTCTAATATAAATACTTTAAAGCGTATAAACTTAAGTGGTTTGCCAATGCCGGAAGATTTAAGCGGACGAAAATATGAAATAGAGAATGCTTTAATGTATTACCGCGGCAACTGTTACGCTCTTGGCTTCCACCTTTTTAATTATATCCGCAAAGAAAACAGAAGCCTGGAGTTACTGGCCGATGACTTCGACCTAAAAATTAATGGCAAAAAGAAAAGGCAAACGCTCATACAACTTACTTTGGATTTGCTTTACATGCCGCAAATTTCTTACGACTCTACATTAATTTATAGTCCATGGGGATCTTATGTACCCAAAGAGCTTGCAGTAGGCGATGTTGTAAAAACACGCAATTGGGGCGTTGCCTACCGTATGGAATATTCTACTTTTACCGGCCTGGGCTTTATTATGGATATGGGGTTATTGCCAGGAATCCGCTCCAAAACCACTGATGAAAATGATTTTAACTTCAGTTTTAAAGCAGGTGTTAATTACAATTTCTACTATGTACGTTAAAAAAATTCTATACATATCCCTGTTTTTTGGCACATTGCTTTTTACCTCGTGTAAACAAGAAGGTAATAATATTTACAAGCAAAAAAATTATAATTCCGTAAATGCTGCGCTAACCGATCTGCAAACGGTTTATAATGCCTTCGCTTTTGCACATTACAATGCTATAAACACGAAAGACAATTGCTGGGAAGTAACAAGAGATACGAATTCAGCTAAAAAAACAATCACCCTTCATTTTAGGCAACAGCCAGGCGCTTGCCAGTTCTTTGATTCTTTAAGCACTACCGGTAGCATTATTTTACAATATGAAGGAGAATACAAAAGCAGTAAAACTCCCTCATTAATTACTTTCAGTAATTATAAAACAGGTGGCGTTTTATATGAAGGAATTATCCGCAGCACACACATCGACGCCATGAACTATGAATTGAAGTTTACTGATGTTATTGCCACAAGTGGGAATGATAAACGTATCGTATCAGGAAACTTTATGCTGAATTTAGGCAATGATGTTTTGCTGCTTGGCGATTTTAAATCCAGAGATTCAGCAGCTTATGAACTTACATCACCGGATAAATTATTTCTTCATCAGCTTTAACGCTTAATAATTAAATTTCTACTCGAACCTGATTGCTTTTACCGGCCTAATGCGCGTAACAAGCAGGCTCGGCACAAGCATTGCCAAGGTACAGAAAATAAACGCGCCAAGATTTATATAAATGATATGGTTCCAGGCGAAATGGATAGGAACCTCAGAAACGTAATAAGATTCTTCAGACAGCTTAATAACGTGTAAATACTTCTGTACAAGCAAAATAAAAAATGCTATTGCATTGCCTATCAGTATGCCCATCAATATCAGCCGCATGGCGTTAAAAATAAATATTTTTTGCAGCACCCAGTCTGTAGCGCCTAAAGCTTTAAATATCCCGATCATCTGTGTGCGCTCCAGTATCATGATTATCAATGCAGTAACCATATTTATAGCGGCAACTAGCGCCATCAGCGTAAGTATAATTTCTATATTTACATTCAGCAGGTCCAGCCAGTCGAATATTTGCGGATAGCGCTCTTTTATTGTTTTTGTATCTTCGGTAACTTCACTGGCAATGCGTACTTCCTCGTTAATTTCATCCAGCTTATCAAAATCGTGCAGGAAAACCTCGTAACCGCCAATGGTTTTTTCATCCCAGCCATTCAGCGCCTGTACCTGCCTAATATCCACCAGCATAAAAACTTTATCAAGCTCCTCAATGCTGGTCTGGTAAATGCCTTTAACGGTGAATTTTCGAGCGCGCGGCGGCTGTTGTACAAAATACATAACCACTTCATCATCAACCTTAAGGGCAAGCTTATCGGCAATATATTTCGATAAAATTATTTCGTTTGATGGTACAGAATCGTTCCAGCTCAGCCGCGTTCCATATAATAGCTTGTCGGAAAATGCTTTCCAGCTGTAATTATTATCAACACCCTTAAGCACCACACCTTCAATGGCTTCGGCAGTTTTAATAATGCCGGGTTTGGTAGCGAAAGGCTGAATGTGAGAAACCTCGCCAAAATTTTTCACCTGCTTCACGAAAGTATCGTTTACAGGCATGGGCTCGTTCTCGAATGAAAAATTGGTTTTGGTTTTGCTTACCTGAATATGAGCGGCGAAACTTGTAACTTTGTTTTTAATTTCGTTCTGGAAACCAATCACTATCGCATCTGATACCAGCATAATGGCAATGCTCAGCGCAACAGCCAGCAATGCAATACGGATAATCACCCGCGAAAAAGATCGGTTGCTCTGGTTACTGGTACGGCTGGCAATAAAATAGCTAAGATTCAAAATGACAAATTTCTTTCAGAAGGCAAAAATACTAATTTATACGGCTTTGCTGCTGTTTCCTTTTTATATGCAGGCCCAAATTACGCCCGGCGCAGATCAGCTCAGCAAATATCTGCCTTTACTTGCACAAAAGCGCGTTGGCTTAATTGTAAACCAAACATCGGTTGTAGGTAAAACGCATCTTTTAGACACATTACTGGCCTTAAAGGTTGATGTTAAAAAAGTTTTTGCGCCGGAGCATGGTTTCCGAGGCGATTTTTCGGCCGGCGCAACTGTTAAAGATGCCAAGGACATTAAAACCGGCCTGCCCATTATTTCGCTTTATGGCAAAAACAAAAAGCCTAGTAAGGAAATGCTTGCCGATATAGATATTTTAATATTTGATATACAGGATGTTGGCGTTCGTTTCTACACCTATATTTCTACCATGCATTACGCCATGGAAGCCTGCGCCGAACAAAAGAAAACATTGCTAATACTGGATCGGCCAAACCCGAATGGTTTTTATATTGACGGGCCAATCCTGGAGAAAGAATTTACAAGTTTTGTGGGCATGCATCCTATTCCGCTGGTTCATGGATTAACGGTTGGCGAGCTGGCGCAGATGATAAACGGTGAAAAATGGCTGGATAAAGGCAAAAAATGCAATATCAAAATTATTCCGGTTGCCAATTATACGCATAACAACCTGTACAAGCTGCCAGTTGCGCCGTCGCCCAATCTGCCAACCATGGAAAGCGTTTACCTCTACCCCAGCCTGGGTTTATTTGAAGGCACAGATGTAAGCGTTGGCCGCGGAACTGACTATCCTTTCGAAATTATTGGCCGACCGGATTTTATTGCAGGCAATTACGATTTCACACCGAGAAGTATTCCCGGCAAGGCAGAAGATCCACCGCATAAGGACAAAGCCTGCAAAGGTTTCAAACTCACAAATTTTGCCGATGAACATATTGTACTCTCCAGGCAGGTTTATTTGTACTGGCTGGAAGGTTTTTACAAAGCATCGGAAAACAAAGAAAAATTCTTTACGCCTTTTTTCGATAAACTGGCCGGAACCGATAAACTCCGCAAAGCCTTACAGGAAGGAAAAACGCCTGACCAGATACGCGCCAGCTGGCAACCAAGCCTGGAAAACTATAAAAAGATGCGCGCGAAGTATCTGCTTTATAAGGATTAATTTTGAATGCTGAATGTTGAATGTTGAATGTTGAATGGCTCATATCCATATATACTTACATTCAAAAATGCTTCATTGTTTTTCCATTCAACATTCAACACTTAAAATTCAACATTTCCATTCAATCATTCTCTCATTCATTTATTCAGTCATTACAGAAAGATGCAACTCACCGAAACAGATATAATTTTTGAAGACAATCACATCATCATCGTTCAGAAACCAAGCGGTATTGCCGTGCAGGAAGATGAAAGCGGCGATGTAGCACTTTTTGATCTTGTTATGGAATTCATCCGCCAGAAATACGACAAGCCGGGTAAAGTTTACCTGGCTGTTGTTCACCGTATTGACAGGCCTGTACAAGGATTGGTAATGTTCGCTAAAACCAGCAAGGCAGCAGCACGATTAAGTGAAATGTTCCGCGACAGGAAAATTGAAAAAACATACCTGGCCATTACTGCTAAACAACCACCGCAGCTGGAAGGAACATTGATAGATTATATATGGAAAGATACCAGCGCGAACCGATCTTACTGTTATAAAAAAGAAAAAAAAGGCAGCAAAAAAGCTGAGCTGCATTATAAATACCTGCAGGAAAGCGGCAAAAATTATCTCTTGCAAATAAACCCGGTAACCGGCCGCCCTCACCAGATCCGCGCGCAGCTGAGCGGTATTGGCTGCCCTATTGTTGGCGATGCAAAATACGGCTCGCACATGCCTTTAAACGACCGAAGTATTTGCCTGGTCGCCAGGAGGTTAAAATTCATTCACCCGGTAAAAAACACATCATTAGAGGTAGTAAGCCGTACACCAAAAGGTAAATTCTGGCAAAAATTCGAATTTGGCGGGATTTGATGAAAGTTGAAAAGTTAAAAAGTTGAAAGGTTGTAAAGTTGGCTTCGCATCGCGGCATTAATCGCTGATTAATAATGATTATTTTGGTTCCGTTGATTTATATTTATGCTTATTAAAGCATTTTCTGACCGAGTGATATATGGGATTTGGTTTAAAAGTCGAAAGGTTGTAAGGTTGAAAGGTTGCTTCGCATCGCGGAATTCGTAATTCAATGTCGTTTAGTTAAGGATTTTTATACATAGGGTTTTGCCCCATGCTGACATAGTACGCCCATGCAGGGCTCGTTGCAACGTGAATAAATAGAATTGAAATAAAAGTAAAAATAAATGCAAAGCGTTATGTCGGCCTTAAATTATAAGCGTTAAGAAAACAGCTTTAAAGCATAAATGCAAATGTT